>NZ_JBSFHV010000016.1:0-209367 GCF_053597235.1 Streptomyces sp. NPDC001493 | reverse complement strand
CCTGATGCCCGGACTCCGCGACCCGCGCGAGATGTTCGCGAGCTGGACCCGGACATCATCCGGGTGCGCGAACGGCCCGCCGCGCGGGACGACTTCGAAAGGCCCTACAGCTTCGTCAGCAGCACCTTGCGCAGCTTCGGGGTGAACGGCCGCTCGATCAGGCGGTGGATCACCCACGCCAGGACGAGCATGCAGACCGTGGTCAGCGCCATCGTGGCCCAGGACGGAATGTCGAGCTTGCGGTGCAGCACGGTCACCACCACCCAGCCCAGGTGCTCGTGGACCAGGTAGAACGGGTACGTCAACGCGCCCGCCACCGTCAGCCACTTCCAGTTCATCCAGTTCAGCAGGCCCACCGCGATGGCCGCCACGGCGGCGAAGCCGAGTGTCACGATCAGGATGATGACCAGCGCCGACCGGTTGGAGAAGGCGTCGGCGCTGTACGGGCGCCAGAGGTCCGCCACCGCGTAGTGCTGGCCGAGCAGCAGGCTCACGCCCGCGATGCCCCAGCCCAGGGCGTCCCGGCGGTCGCGGTGGACGAGGTAGAGGCCCACGCCGCCGATGAAGAACGGGGCGTACTCCGGCATCAGCACCACGTCGAGGAGCTTGCTGTCGGCCGCGTCCGTCATCACCGCGGCGATCGTCCACACCGCGCTGAAGAGCACCACCCTGCGCCGGGTGGCTCCGGGCAGTACGACGCAGAGCGCGAACAGCGCGTAGAAGCGGATCTCCGCCCAGAGGGTCCAGCACACGCCGAGCACCCGGTCCGCGCCCAGCGGCAGCTGCATCAGCGTCAGGTTGAGCAGGCCGTCGCTGGGGGAGACGGCCTCGTACGTCACCATCGGCAGCGCCATGACGGCCGTCACCAGGATCACGGCGACCCAGTAGGCCGGCATCAGGCGGGACACGCGGGACGCGAAGAACGAGGCGAGCGGCCGTCCCCAGCCGCTCATGCAGATCACGAACCCGCTGATCACGAAGAAGATCTGCACACCGAGGCAGCCGTAGGCGAACCAGTTGTGCGCGGTGGGGAACTGCCAGTGCGGCGAACTGCCCCACGCCCTGGTGATGTCACCGCCGCGCCCGCCGTAGTGGTAGCCCGCGACCATCAGCGCGGCCACCAGGCGCAGCCCGTCCAGGGCGCGCAGCCGGACCTTCGGCGCGGGCCGGGAACCGGCGGGTCCCTCGGGCTCCGCCGCCGGGGACAGCGGACCGGTTTCGGCGGGGAGCGACGGGAAGGGTATCGAGGGGGCGCGGGAGGTGTGATCCGCGTCCGCGGGGGTAATGGTCAAGGCCACTCCAATTCAGCGTGTGCGCCGCGTCAGCGTAGGTGCGGAAATCCCGGACAGGGGCCCGGCCGTGCGGTGTTCACGCGGGCTTCGGGGTGAGTTCACCGACCGGGTGCCGCCGTTTCCCGTCAGGACGCCGGTCCGTAACCGGGGCGGCGTCCTGACCGGCCGGGACGGTTCAGCGGCGGGTGCCCCGCCGCAGCGCGCGCGCCCGCTTCGCCACGCGTCGCACCGTCGTGTTGCGGGGCAGGAAGGCCAGTTGGGACGGCACGCCGCCCGGCAGCGCGAGCGCGGTCAGCCGGCGGCGCTTGAAGTACCGCGAGGTCTCCTGCTTCAGGTGGGCGGAGAGATAGGCCGCCGCCTGGGGACGCAACTCGGCGTAGATCTCCGGCTGCATGGCGAAGCCCACCGCGCGGGTCAGCCCGAAGACCTCGGATCCGGTCCGCTCCCCGCCCCCTTCCCCGTCCCCGGGGGCTGTCGTGGACGGGGCGTCCTCGACGTCGGGCAGCAGCGCGTCCGCCAGGGTCACCGGGATGCGGTTGCTGTTCTGGTACGGCGCGAGGCGTTCCAGCAGCAGTTCGGTGCCGGTACGGGCGGTGGTCAGGCCGTAGAAGGTCTTCGCGGTGAACAGGGCGGTCGAGAAGCAGCCCACCACCAGGGCCGGACGGATCCGCTCGAAGAGCACCTCGGCGAGGACGGGAACGTCCAGGACGGTCAGTTCCGCCCCGAGCCGCTCGGCCTCCTCCTCCAGTGCCCGGCCGTAGCGCGCGGGAGCGGTCGGATGCGGCTTGAAGACCACCGCGCGGTGGCCCCGCCCGACGGCGCCCCGCAACATCCGCACGTGCAGGTCCTCCTCCTCCTCGGGCGTGAGGATGGAGAGCGCCGACAGGTACTGGCCGAGCAGCAGGGCGCAGTCGGAGGGCAGCGCGGGCAGCTCCGCGTCGGCGGTGCCGACCGTGCCGAGGACCTTCAGGAAGTCCGCCGCCGGGACGATCTCCGGCTCGACGCCGAACTCCGTCAGCAGCAGCGGCTCCAGACCGGGCACCAGGTCCAGGTGGAGCAGCCGGCGGACCCGGGTGCCGACCAGCGGATCGATCTTGAAGCGGGTGGGCCCGTAGCTCATCAGGCCGTCCGCGTACACGTCGACGGGGGCGACGGAGAAGATCTGGCAGACGGCGAGGGCCGGGTTGACCTGGATGGACTCCACGGCGAGCTCGACGTCGTCGTCACCGAGCTTCCACAGCAGCCGCAGATGGCGTTCCCACAGGGGGATGTCGTCCGGGCGCGGCGACCAGCCGCCGGGGTGGAAGGGCTCGATCGCCTCGTTCCAGGAGAGCACCTCGTCGAAGCGGTCCCGCAGGCGCTCGAAGCCCGGCATCCGGTCGAGCGGGGTGCTGACCTCGGGGTTGGCCGCGTTGTTGGAGACCAGCAGGATGCGCCGGTCCACCGGGGTGAACCGGTCGGCGTCCAGGGCGGCGGCGAGGGTGGCGACTCCGTACAGGGTGGAGGCGCAGAAGATCTGGGTGGTCATGCGGGTGCGGCCTCCGAGAGGGGGGCGGGCCGGCGGCGGAGCCGGCGCAGCCGGGACGAGCGCTCCAGGTCCATCGAGTCGAGTGCTTCGTCGAGGACGTCCTGGGGCAGTCGGCGCAGGGCCGCCGCGCTCATGGAGCGCAGTCTGCGTGCGACCGCGGGCTCGAACTTGTCGATGGTGTTCAGGTGGTGCGCGATGATCGCGCAGTAGGTGCGGACGGCCTTCGGGAGGAACAGCGCGGCATCCCGGTCCGCCTGGGTCTCCGCCACGACCTGGTCGAACGCGGGGATGAAGTCGAGCTGCCGGACGTCGCCGATCTGGGTGAGTGACGAGGTGACCCCGCGCCGGTAGAAGATGCCGAGCAACCGGCCGGCCACCGCGAAGGACTCGGCCTCCCGGTGCAGCCGCCAGATCCACGGCCGGTCCTCGGCGGTGTGCAGGTTCTCGGGGAAGTGCAGGAGACCCCGCTCGACGAGCCGGCGGTGATAGACGCCCGCCCACGAGTACGGATAGTCCACCGGCGTCGAACGGTTGCCCGGCAGGATCACGTCGCGCGGCGAGAGGACGGTGTCCCGTCTGCCGTACGGAACCCGGTGGACGACGCGTTCGGTGCCCGTGCACCGGACGTGATCGGTGCGCACGAAATCGCAGCCCAGTTCCTCGATGGACGACACGAGCCGCGCGAAATAGCCGGGCGCCACCCAGTCGTCGCCGTCGAGGAAAGTGAGGTATTCGCCGCGCGCGGCGTCGATCCCGGTATTGCGCGCGGCGGACACCCCGCTCTCCTCGCGCCGGATGAGGACGGCACCCGGCAGGTCTTCCGCGGCGCGTTCCAGGATTTCGCGCGTTCCGTCGCTCGAACAGTCGTCGACGAGGATGAATTCGAAGTCGTCACGCGCGTTCGCACGCAGACTCTTCAGGGCTTCGGGGGCATATCGCTGCACATTGAAGAAAGGCAGGATGACGGAGAGCTTGACCACGGCTGCACGCTAGATGCGGACCCGTCCCATTCCCCGTCCAGTGGGAAGACAGCGGGTGAACTCCGTGTGTCGGTACCGCGAACGGCCCCGAATTGACGGTGGGTTCGAGGCTATTCGAATCGCGACCCCAAGCGGCAGCGGGCTGTTAACCCTTTGTTGCCGTCGTGTTGGGCCGCTCAACGAAATGGCTTCCTACCTTCTAGGACGTGCCCCCACGTACCAATGACCAGGCCGAACCCGCAGCAGCCGCCGCGCACCCCGCGGCGCTCCGGGTGGCCGTCCTCGCCGACTCCGACACCCGGTGGAAATGGGGCGCGCTCACCGCGCGCCGCCTGACCGCCGCGGGCGACACCTCCGTCACGGAGCGCCCGGTCGAGATCAGCGGGCTGCTGCTGCGCGGCCGGGCCACCCCCACCGCACGCCAGCTCGCCGAGGTCGGCGACGTCGGCGTCGACGCCGGGCGGGTCCGCGAGGTCACCGCCGTCGAGTTCCTGCACACCGTGCGCGAGGAGGGGTACGACGTCGTCGTGCTCGCCCTCGTCGGCGGCGGCGTCCAGGCGATGCTGCACGGCCTCGCCGCCCTCGGCCTGCCCCGCAGGCCCGTGGTCGTCACCGGCTACGTCGGGGTCGTGTACGAGAAGCTCGCCGACGGGCTCCTGCTCCGCCACGGCGCCGACGTCGTGCTCGCCAACTCGGCCCACGACGCCGAGCGCTTCCGCGCCGTGTACGAAGGGGTGGGCGCCGACGCCGGCGCCGTCACCGAGGCGGCCCTGCCGTTCCTCGGCGGCGCCCCGCACGCCCCCGAACCCGGGCGCGACACCGTGGTGTTCGCCGCGCAGCCCTCCGTACCGGCGTCCCGCGCCGACCGTACGTACCTGCTGCGGCGGCTCGTCGAGCACGCCCGCAAGCACCCCGACCGCGAGGTGCTGCTCAAACTCCGCTCCAAGCCGGGCGAGCACACCACGCACATCGAGGAGCTGCCCTACCAGCGGCTCGCCGAGCGGCTGCCCGGCGGACTGCCCCCCAACTTCCGGCTGGTGTACGGGCACATGGGCGAGGTCCTCGACCGCACCGACCTGCTCGTCACCGTCTCCTCCACCGCCGCGCTGGAATCGCTGCACCGGTCCATTCCGACCGCGATCCTCAGCGACCTCGGCGTCCGCGAGACGCTCGGCAACCACCACTTCGTCGGCTCCGGGCTCATCACCTCCTGGGACATGCTCGACGAGGGCCTGCACCCCGTCCCGGACCCCGAGTGGCTCGCGGGCCAGGGCGTCGCCGCCGACGGCACGTACGCCACCGCGTACGACGGCGCCCGCGACAAGGTCGGCGCGCTGCTCGCCGCCGGTGAACTGCCGCCGCTCGCCCCCTACTACACCCCCGCCACCGCGCCGGGATACCTCCCCGGCATCCTCGCCCGCCACCACCTCGGCCCCGACGGCCGGCCGCTGCCCGGTGCGGCGGCCCCCGTCGCCACCGGCCGCATCAGGGGCGCGGTGCGCGAGACCGTCCGCAACGCGGCGCGCGGCGCCTACCGGCAGGGCGTCCAGCGCGTCGCCCCCGTGATCCGGCGGATGGGCGAACTGTGACCACCACTTCAGGAGCATCCATGACGACACCCACCGTCCTCGCGGTGATCCCCGCCCGGGGCGGATCCAAGGGCGTCCCCGCCAAGAACCTCGCCCAGGTCGGCGGCGTCCCCCTGGTGTCCCGCGCGGTCCGCGCCTGCCTCGGCTCCACCGAGGTCACGGACGTGGTCGTCTCCACCGACGACCCCGCCATCGCCGAGGCCGCCCGGATCGCCGGCGAGACCGCCGGTGCGTCCGGCCGGGTGCACGTGGTGCAGCGCCCCGCGGACATCTCCGGGGACACCGCGACGAGCGAGGCCGCCGTGCTGCACGCGCTCGACGCCTTCGAGGCGCTCGGCGGCCGCGCCGCCGACGTGGTGCTGCTCGTCCAATGCACCAGCCCGTTCGTCTCCCGCGAGGACGTCGACGGAGTGGCCCGCGCGGTCGCCCGGGAAGGCGCCGACACGGCCGTCACCGTCGCCCCGTTCCACGGCTTCGTCTGGCGCGACGGGGAAGCGGTCGAGGAGAGCAGCTACGGCGTCAACCACGACAAGGCCGTCCGCCCCCGCCGCCAGGACCGTCCGCAGGACCTCCTGGAGACCGGCGCCGCGTACGCCATGGACGTGGCCGGATTCCGTACCCACCGCCACCGCTTCTTCGGCCACACCGCGCTGGTCCGCACGGACCCGGCGCGGGTGCTGGAGATCGACGACCCGCACGACCTGGCCCGCGCCCGCGCGCTCGCCCCGCTGCTGGACCCGTCGCCGCTGCCGACCCTCGCGGACGTGGACGCCGTCGTGCTCGACTTCGACGGCACCCAGACCGACGACCGGGTCATGGTCGACCAGGACGGCCACGAGACGGTCGCCGTCCACCGCGGCGACGGCCTCGGCATCGCGGCCCTGCGCCGCGCCGGGCTGGACGTCCTCATCCTGTCGACCGAGCAGAACCCGGTCGTCGCTGCCCGCGCCCGCAAGCTCCAGGTCCCCGTACTGCACGGCATCGACCGCAAGGACCTCGCGCTCAAGCAGTGGTGCGACGAGCGGGGCGTCAGCCCCGACCGGGTCCTCTACGCCGGCAACGACGTCAACGACCTCGCCTGCTTCGCCCTGGCGGGCTGGCCCGTCGCGGTCGCGAGCGCCCACGACTCGGTACGGACCGCGGCACGCGCCGTCACCCGGACCCCCGGCGGCCAGGGGGCGGTGCGCGAGATCGCGGGCTGGCTCCTCGGCCCCGAACTGGCCCTCACCCGGGCCGGTGCACGCACTGCCACCACCCCCACAGGCACCACCCCCACCGTCAACACCCCCACGATCACCACCAAGTAAGGAACACCCTCACCATGAGCGACTCCCGTCTGCGCAGCTTCGGTACCCGCACCGCCGGCCCCGGCCGGCCCGTGTACATCACCGGCGAGATCGGTATCAACCACAACGGCGAGCTGGACAACGCCCTGGCCCTGATCGACGTGGCCGCCGACGCCGGCTGCGACGCCGTCAAGTTCCAGAAGCGCACCCCGGAGATCTGCACCCCGCGCGACCAGTGGGACATCGAGCGCGACACCCCCTGGGGCCGGATGACGTACATCGACTACCGCCACCGCGTCGAGTTCGGCGAGGCCGAGTACCACGCCATCGCCGAGCACTGCGCCAAGCGCGGCATCGACTGGTTCGCCTCCCCGTGGGACACCGAGGCCGTCGCCTTCCTGGAGAAGTTCGACGTCCCCGCCCACAAGGTCGCCTCCGCCTCCCTCACCGACGACGAGCTGCTCCGCGCCCTGCGCGCCACCGGCCGCACCGTCATCCTCTCCACCGGCATGTCGACCCCGAAGCAGATCCGCCACGCGGTCGAGGTCCTCGGCAGCGACAACATCCTCATGTGCCACGCCACGTCGACGTACCCGTCGGTCGCCGAGGAGCTCAACCTCCGCGTCATCAACACCCTGCAGGCCGAGTACCCGAACGTCCCGATCGGCTACAGCGGCCACGAGACCGGCCTCCAGACCACGCTGGCCGCCGTCGCGCTGGGCGCCACCTTCGTCGAGCGCCACATCACCCTGGACCGCGCCATGTGGGGCTCCGACCAGGCCGCGTCCGTCGAGCCGCAGGGCCTGGCCCGCCTCGTCCGCGACATCCGCACCATCGAGGCGTCCCTCGGTGACGGCGTCAAGAAGGTCTACGAGTCGGAGCTCGGCCCGATGAAGAAGCTCCGCCGCGTCGCGGGCGTCGTCGCCGAGGCCGAGAACGCGACGGCCGCCGAGCCGGCCGCGGTCTGAGACGACCTCCGGTGAATCTCGCCTTCGTCGAGAGCCCGGTCCAGCTCCTGAACGTCCTGGAGTGGACCCACGCCATGGGGGAGGAGGCGCCGGCCGTCACCACGGTCGTCGTCCTCCCCCCGGTCGACCCGATGTCGCGCGGCCAGCTGCGCAGGATGGCCGACCTGGCCCGCGACGAGGGCATCACCGTGCGCTGGCAGGAGGCGCGCGGCGAACAGGGCACCCCGCTCAAGACGCTGCGCGCCCTCGTCGGGCTGGTGCGCAGGGCCGACCACGTCGTCATCGGTGACCCGTTCTCCCGTTACGTACAGCTCCTGCTGAGCATCGTGCGGACGGAGCGGCTCACGGTGGTCGACGACGGCACCGCCACGATGGAGTTCGTGGCGCAGCTCGCCCGCGGCGAGCGGCTGGTGCGCTGGCACCGCAAGGGGAGCAAGGGACCGCGCGAGCTGCTGCTCGCGCCGGTCACCGCCTCCGCGCGCCGCCGGTTCGTCCCCTCGGACCGGCACCGCGTCGAGGTGTTCACCGCGATGCCGGTCGAGGCCCCCGACGGGGTCGAGGTCACCGCCAACACCTTCTCCTGGACCCGCGCCCGCTTCGGCCCGCCGCGACTGACCAAGGGGGCCGACATCGTGGGCACCTCCCTGGTGGAGACCGGTGTGGTCGACGCGGTGCCGTACCAGGAGGCGGTGGCGGCCCTCGCCCGTACGCACGGCGCCACCCGTTACTTCGCCCACCGCCGCGAGGCGACGGCCAAGCTCCACGCCCTGGAAGCCGCCACCGGCCTGGAGATCGTCCGCCCGGACCTGCCGCTGGAGCTCATCGCCCGGCGCGGCCCCATCGGCCGTACCGTGCTGAGCTTCCCGTCCACCGTGGTGCACACGCTGCCCCTGGCGCTGGCGGGAACCGGGGTCAGGGTCGCGGTCTGCGACATCGACCCCCGGTGGCTGCGGGACACGGCGTCCCCGCGTGCGCAGGGCTTCCTCTCGGGCGTCACCGAGACCGCCCGGGACGTGCACCGGCTGGCCTTCGCCCCGCCGGCGGGCACCTGACCCCGGCCCACCGACGCTCCCCGGCGCGGGAGATCCGGCCCCACGGCGTACGAGGCTCACCGCTCGTACGCCGTTCGTCGTACGGGCTCCCGGGCCCGGGCCCGTACGTACGCCGTACGGGCCCGCGGGCCCACCCGTACGGCGCAAACAGGAAAAACGGCGGAGTCTACCCACCGGGCGTGCGTCCCACACGTTTCCGCACCGTTTCATATTCATCCGAGGTGCTGAAGTTTTGTTGATCCACGTCCGATCGGGGGTCCGTAGGCATACCCTTCGATGGGTGAACCAGTTGAAGTCCCGCGCGTCCTTCGTCCACCCCGACGGTGAACCGGCCGGTGGCTCACCGGTCCGGGCAGCCTCTCTGCCCGGCACGCTCTCCGAAGAGCTCCGGGCCGAGCTGATCGCCTTCCGCCGCGATCTCCACATGCACCCCGAGCTCGGCAACCAGGAGTTCCGCACCACCGCCGCCATCAAGGCCCGGCTGGAGCAGGCCGGGCTCGCCCCCCGCGTGCTCACCACCGGCACCGGCCTGATGTGCGACGTCGGGCGGTGGGACGGCGAGACGCCGATGCTGGCCCTGCGCGCGGACATCGACGCGCTGCCCATCCCAGACGTCAAGACGGGCGTCCCCTACCGCTCGACCGTCCCCGACCGCGCGCACGCCTGCGGCCACGACGTGCACACCACCACCGTCCTCGGCGCCGGTCTGGTCCTCGCCGAACTCGACCGCCGGGGCGAACTCCCGCACGCGGTACGGCTGATCTTCCAGCCCGCCGAGGAGGTGCTGCCCGGCGGCGCCCCCGACGCCATCGAGTCCGGGGTCCTGGAGGGCGTCGGCCGGATCATCGGCGTGCACTGCGACCCCAAGGTGGACGTCGGCAAGATCGGGCTGCGGATCGGGGCCATCACCTCCGCCTGCGACCGGCTGGAAGTCACCCTGGACGGCGCGGGCGGACACACCGCGCGCCCGCACCTCACCACCGACCTGGTCACCGCCGCCGCCCGCGTCGCCGTCGACGTGCCCGCGCTGCTCGCCCGCCGGGTCGACGCCCGCTCCGGTCTCGCCGTCACCTGGGGCCGGCTGCACACCGGGCACGCCTGCAACGTGATCCCGCAGCACGCGGAGCTCTCCGGGACGGTCCGCTGCCTCGACCTCAAGGCATGGCGGGACGCCCCCGACCTGGTGCACGCGGCCGTCGACGAGATCGCGACGACGCACGGCGCCAAGACCGTCATCAACTACGTCCGGGGCGTGCCGCCCGTCGTCAACGACGCCGCCTCCATCGGGCTGCTCGACGCCGCGATGACCGAGCGCCGCGGACCGTACGCGATCGAGGACACCGAGCAGAGCCTCGGCGGCGAGGACTTCTCCTGGTACCTGGAGCACGTGCCGGGCGCCATGGCCCGCCTCGGCGTCCGGGCGCACGGCGACACCCGCGGCCTCGACCTGCACCGCGGCGACTTCGACGTGGACGAGGAGGCGATCACCGTCGGGGTCGAGCTGTTCACCGCCGCCGCCCTGCTCAACGGCGCGAGGTAGGGACCCGGGGCACCGGCCCCGGGTCCGACCGGCGGAGGGCGTGAGGTCCGCGTCGCCTCGCGTCCCCTTTCCGGGCGTTCCCGGCATGTTTCCCCCCGATGTCTCCCCGATGTCCACCGATGTCCCGATAGGGGGCCATCGGTGCTCGTCGGGGTCCGTCGGGAGCCCGCAGGTGCCCGCAGGAGTCCGCCGGGAGGGACATCCGTCCGAAATGTGTCGGAGTGTCAGGTGGTGCGATGTGACCAAAACTCTTCACGACGATCCGATAACGACCGGTGAACGTGTCTTTAACTGACATCTACGCGCGTTACGATCGCGGCGAACCCAGCGCCGGAGTGGCGCTTTCGGTCAGGTTTTTAAGGAGCCTCCCAGTGCGCCGGATCACCAGGATCGCCACCGTGGGCATTGCGTCCGCGGCTTTCGCGCTGTCCGTCACGGCTTGTGGCGGTAAGACGTCTTCCGAGGGCAGCAGCAGCAACAGCAGCAGCGGCTCGTCCTCCAGCGGCAAGACCGCCCTCGCCTACGACATCGGTGGCCGCGGCGACCAGTCGTTCAACGACGCCGCCTACGCGGGCCTGGAGAAGGCCACGAAGGAGCTCGGCTTCAAGGGCGTCGAGGCCGAGCCCTCCGAGGGCGAGAGCGACGCGGACAAGATCCAGCGCCTGACCGAGCTCGCGCGCGGCGGCAACAACCCGGTCATCGGTGTCGGCTTCGTCTACGCCAACGCCATCGCCGAGGTCGCCGCGAAGTTCCCGAACACCACGTTCGGGATCATCGACGACAGCTCGAAGCCCACCAAGAACACCGCGAACCTGGTCTTCAGCGAGGAGCAGGGCTCCTACCTCGCCGGCGTCGCCGCCGCCAAGGTCACCAAGACGAACACGGTCGGCTTCATCGGTGGTGTCGAGACCCCGCTGATCAAGAAGTTCGAGGCCGGTTACGTCCAGGGCGTCAAGGACACCAAGGCGGGCGTCAACGTCAAGGTCCAGTACCTGACCCAGCCGCCGGACTTCACGGGCTTCTCCAAGCCGGACCTCGGCAAGGCCGCCGCGCAGGGCCAGCTCGACGCCGGCGCCGACGTGATCTACTCCGCCGCCGGCCTCGCCGGTTCCGGCGCGATCGAGGTCACCTCGAAGGCCAAGAAGTGGTCCATCGGCGTCGACTCCGACCAGTACAACCAGGCGGGCCTCGCCGACTACAAGGACTACATCCTGACGTCGGTCACCAAGGACGTCGCCGACTCGGTCTTCAACCTGATCAAGTCGGTCAAGGACGGCAAGCCGGAGACCGGCGAGATCCGCGCCGGCCTGGACACGGACGGCGTGGGCCTGGCGGCCTCCAACCCGGCCTTCACCGCGATGACGGACGTCGCCACCGCGATCGACAAGGCGAAGGCCGACATCATCGCCGGCAAGATCACGGTCAAGACCACCCCGTAACGCTCCCACCCGTGACGGGGCGGCGGCCTCCGCCGCCCCGTCACGGGTGTGCCCGTACGTACGCGGGCGTGCCCGTCACGGGTGCGCCCGTCAGTGCCCGGGCGCGGAACCCTATGATTCCGGGACCGGGGAGAACGGTGCACGCCAACCTCCCCGGCCCCGGATCGCGTTCCGCCGTCCGGGATCTTTCTATTCGGCAACGCTACGCGTGTAGAGCACCCTCGGGCGCGGTAGCTTCGCCCCCGGCCCCTGCTCGTACGGCCCCGTCATCCCCGGCAGCCGTGCTCCGCTCCTTCCCCGCCAAGGAGAGTGCGTCATCAACGCGTCCAGCCCTCCTGCCGTAGAAATCCGCGGCATCACCAAGCGTTTCCCCGGCGTCGTCGCCAACCACGACATCGACATCACCGTCGCCAAGGGCACCGTGCACGCGCTCATCGGCGAGAACGGCGCCGGCAAGTCGACCCTGATGAAGATCCTCTACGGCATGCAGAAGCCGGACGAGGGCACCATCGCGATCGACGGCGAGACCGTCACCTTCAGCAGCCCCGCCGACGCCATCGCGCGCGGGGTCGGCATGGTGCACCAGCACTTCATGCTCGCCGACAACCTCTCCGTCCTGGAGAACGTCGTCCTCGGTGCCGAGAAGCTGCACGGCATCGGCGGCGCGGCCCGGAAGAAGATCCTGGAGATCTCCGACGCCTACGGTCTCAGCGTCCGCCCCGACGTCCTCGTCGAGGACCTCGGCGTCGCCGACCGCCAGCGGGTGGAGATCCTCAAGGTCCTCTACCGCGGCGCCCGCACCCTCATCCTCGACGAGCCCACCGCGGTGCTCGTCCCGCAGGAGGTCGACGCGCTCTTCGCCAACCTCCGCGAGCTCAAGGCCGAGGGCCTGACCGTCATCTTCATCTCGCACAAGCTCGGTGAAGTGCTCTCCGTCGCCGACGAGATCACCGTCATCCGCCGGGGCACCACCGTCGGCACCGCCGACCCGCGCACCGCGACGACCAAGCAGCTCGCCGAGCTGATGGTCGGCAGCGAACTGCCCTCGCCGGAGACCCGCGAGTCGACCGTCACCGACGTGCCCATGCTCACCGTCGACGCGCTGCGGCTCACCGCCACCGACTCCGACGGCGTGATCCGCGAGGTCCTCGACGGCATCGGCTTCACCATCCACAAGGGCGAGGTCCTGGGCATCGCCGGGGTCGAGGGCAACGGCCAGAGCGAGCTGATCGACGCGCTCACCGGCCTGCGCGACCCGGACGCCGGGACCATCACCCTGGACGGCGCCGACATCTCGCACGTCTCGACCCGCAAGCGCCGCGAGGGCGGCCTCGGCGTCATCCCCGAGGACCGGCACCGCCACGGGCTGCTGCTGGAGTCCCCGCTCTGGGAGAACCGCATCCTCGGCCACGTCACCGAGAAGCCCAACAGCCGGGGCGTGTTCCTCGACCTGAAGGCCGCCCGCACCGACACCGAGCGGATCGTGCGCGAGTACGACGTACGCACCCCCGGGATCGACGTCACCGCGGCCTCCCTCTCCGGCGGCAACCAGCAGAAGCTGATCGTCGGCCGCGAGATGAGCCACCGGCCGAAGCTCCTCATCGCCGCCCACCCCACCCGCGGTGTGGACGTCGGCGCGCAGGCGCAGATCTGGGACCAGATCCGCGAAGCGCGCCGCGAGGGCCTCGCGGTGCTGCTCATCTCGGCCGACCTGGACGAGCTGATCGGCCTGTCCGACACGCTGCGCGTCATGTACCGGGGCCGGCTGGTCGCGGACGCCGACCCCGCGAGCATCACGCCGGAGGAGCTGGGCACCGCCATGACCGGCGCGGCCTCCGGCCACATCGCGCACGACGACACCATCGCGCACGACGAGAACGGTGAGAGCCGATGAAGAAGTTCGACAGGGACCGGCTGCTCCTGGGCGTCGCCGGTCCGGCGCTCGCCCTGGTGGTGGCGTTCCTGCTCACCGCGCTGGTGCTGCTGCTCTCCGGCAACAGCCCCTTCGAGCCGTTCCGGCTGATGTTCGACAACGCCCAGTACGTCGACGTACAGGTGCTGATCGTCAACCAGACCGGCACCTACTACCTCGCCGCGCTCGCCGTCGCCGTCGGGTTCCGGATGAACCTCTTCAACATCGGCGTCGACGGCCAGTACCGGCTCGCCGCGATGATCGCGGCCGTGGTCGGCGCCTCGGTGACCCTGCCGGGACCGCTGCACATCCTGCTGATCCTCGTCACCGCGATGGCGGTCGGCGCGTTCTGGTCCGGCATCGCCGGCCTCCTCAAGACCCTCCGGGGCGTGAGCGAGGTCGTCTCCACGATCATGCTGAACGCCATCGCGACCAGCCTGATCGCCTGGCTGATCCTGACGGACAACTTCGGTGTCCAGGCGGCCGGCTCGAACGACCTCAACACCGGCGAGATCGCCTCCTCCGGCTGGTTCCCCGGCCTGGACGCGGGCGACGGCGGCACGATCTACGGCTTCACCTTCGTCGCCTTCGCGCTCGGCGTCGTCTACTGGTTCGTCCTCGGCCGCACCCGCTTCGGCTTCGACCTGCGCGCCACCGGCGCCAGCGAGAGCGCCGCCCGGGCCAGCGGTGTCGACGCCAAGCGGATGGTGCTGACGGCCATGCTGATCTCCGGCGCGGTCGCCGGTCTGGTCGGCATGCCGATCCTGCTCGGCCAGAGCCACACGTACAACCTCAGCTTCCCCGCCGGGGTCGGCTTCATGGGCATCACCGTCGCCCTGCTCGGCCGCAACAACCCGGTGGGCATGTTCTTCGCCGCCCTGCTGATGTCCTTCCTGGAGAAGACCTCCGCCTCCCTGGACCAGTACGGGTACCCGCAGGAGATCGCCATGATCATGCAGGGGCTGATCGTGATCTCCGTCGTCGTCTCCTACGAACTTGTCCGCCAGTACGGGCTCCGCCGACAGCAGCAGAAGGTCGGCGAGGAACTCGCCGCCCAGGCCCGCGAGAACCGTGAGGGAGCAGCGGCATGAGCACCGTCCCGACGACGTCCACCGCCACCACCGCGCCCGGCAAGAACGGCGGCCGGCGCAGGCTGAGCCTGCCGGTCGTCCTCCTGATCGCCGCGGCCGGTCTGGCGCTCTTCTCCCTGACCCGCGTCATCAGCGGCGCGAACGACCTGACCTCCGTCGGTCAGGTGTCCGGCGCGCTCCAGCTCGCCGTGCCGATCGGCCTCGCCGGACTCGGCGGCCTGTGGGCCGAACGCGCCGGTGTCGTCAACATCGGCCTCGAAGGCATGATGATCCTCGGCACCTGGTTCGGTGCCTGGGCCGGCTACCAGTGGGGCCCGTGGACCGGTGTCCTGATGGGCATCGTGGGCGGCGCCCTCGGCGGCCTGCTGCACGCCGTGATGACCGTGACGTTCAAGGTCAACCACATCGTCTCCGGTGTGGCGATCAACATCCTCGCGGTGGGCGTCACCCGCTACCTGTCGAACTACACCTTCGCCGAGGCGGAGGGCGGCTCCTCGAAGCAGTCCCCGCGCATCGGCGAGATCACCGACATCACGATCCCGGGGCTCTCGGACTGGATGGCCGACCTCCAGGCCAAGCACTGGTTCTTCGTCTCGGACCTCGCCGGGGTCATCGGCGGTGTGGTCACCAACCTGTCGCTGCTGACCGTGGTGGCGCTGCTGCTGGTCCCGGCCACCTGGTGGGTGCTCTGGCGCACCGCCTTCGGCCTGCGGCTGCGCTCCTGCGGAGAGAACCCGGTGGCCGCCGAGTCGCTCGGCGTCAACGTGTACACGTACAAGTACATCGCCGTCGCCGTCTCCGGCGGACTCGCGGGTCTGGCGGGCGCGTTCCTCGCGATCGTCTCCACCGGCATCTACCAGGAGGGCCAGACCGGCGGGCGCGGCTACATCGGCCTCGCCGCGATGATCTTCGGCAACTGGATGCCCGGCGGCATGGCGCTCGGCGCCGGACTCTTCGGCTTCACCGACAGCCTCAAGCTGCGCGGCGGCGCCGAGAACGTCCACGCGGTGCTGCTCTTCCTGGCGATCCTGCTGGTGGCCGCGGTGATCTGGCAGCTGGTGCGGCGCAAGTACATCGGCGCGGCGGTCTCGGCGGTCTTCTCCGCCGGGCTCTTCGTCTGGTACGCGCTCACCGACGAGGTGCCCAGCCAGTTCGTGGACGCCGCCCCGTACGTGGCGACGCTGCTGGTCCTCGCGCTCTCCGCGCAGCGGCTGCGGATGCCCAAGGCGGACGGCATGCCGTACTTCAAGGGCCAGGGCAAGTGACGACCCCGGCGGCCGCGGCCGACTGGGAAGGGCTGCGGAAGGTGGCCCGGGAGGCGATGTCCCGGGCGTACGCCCCGTACTCCGGCTACCCGGTCGGTGCCGCCGCCCTGGTCGACGACGGCCGCACCGTCGCCGGCTGCAACGTCGAGAACGCCTCGTACGGCATCGGCCTCTGCGCCGAGTGCGGGCTGGTCTCCGAGCTCGTCGCCACCGGCGGCGGCAGGCTGACCCACTTCACCTGCGTGGACGGCTCGGGCGAGATCCTGGTGCCGTGCGGCCGGTGCCGCCAGCTGCTGTACGAGTTCGGGGGCCCGGACCTCGTCCTGGAGACCCCGGACGGGCTGCGCACCCTCGACGAGATGCTGCCCCAGGCCTTCGGTCCGCAGAACCTGGCCTGAGGTCTCACCGCCTCAACTCCGGTGGCCCTCCCGTACGTCGGGAGGGCCATCTCCGTGTCTCACCTCTATGCGCGTAGAGTCGGGCGGGTCCGTCCTCTTGCCCCGCGCGACCCGCGCCCTCATGATCGAGCTCCCCTGCCGGAAGGAATCCCATGGACGCCATCTCCGTCATCCGCACCAAGCGGGACCGCGGCGAACTGACCCCCGAACAGATCGACTGGGTCATCGACGCGTACACCCGCGGCGAGGTCGCGGACGAGCAGATGTCCGCCCTGGCCATGGCGATCCTGCTGAACGGCATGAACCGTACGGAGATCGCCCGCTGGACCGCCGCGATGATCGCCTCCGGCGAGCGGATGGACTTCGCCGCGCTCTCCCGCCCCACCAGCGACAAGCACTCCACCGGCGGCGTCGGCGACAAGATCACCCTGCCGCTCGCCCCGCTGGTCGCCGCCTGCGGCGCGGCCGTCCCGCAGCTCAGCGGCCGGGGCCTCGGCCACACCGGTGGCACCCTCGACAAGCTGGAGTCCATCCCCGGCTGGCGCGCCCACCTCTCCAACGAGGAGATGCTGAGCGTCCTCGACACCACCGGCGCCGTGATCTGCGCGGCGGGCGACGGCCTCGCCCCCGCCGACAAGAAGCTCTACGCGCTCCGCGACGTCACCGGCACCGTCGAGTCGATCCCGCTGATCGCCAGCTCGATCATGTCGAAGAAGATCGCCGAGGGCACCGGGGCGCTCGTCCTCGACGTGAAGGTCGGCAGCGGCGCCTTCATGAAGACCATCGAGGACGCCCGCGAGCTGGCCTCCACCATGGTCGCCCTCGGCACCGACAGCGGCGTCCGCACGGTCGCCCTGCTCACCGACATGTCCACCCCCCTCGGCCTCACCGCGGGCAACGCCCTGGAGGTCCGCGAGTCCGTCGAGGTGCTGGCCGGCGGCGGTCCCAAGGACGTCGTCGCCCTCACCCTGGCGCTCGCCCGCGAGATGCTCGACGCGGCGGGCCTCAAGGACGCCGACCCCGAGAAGGCGCTCGCCGACGGCTCCGCGATGGACGTCTGGCGACGCATGATCTCCGCCCAGGGCGGCGACCCGGACGCGGCCCTCCCGGTCGCCCGCGAGCGGCACATCGTCACCGCCCCCGCCTCCGGCGTGCTGACCCGGCTCGACGCGTACGACATCGGCATCGCCGCATGGCGCCTCGGCGCCGGCCGCGCCCGCAAGGAGGACGCGGTGCAGGCGGGAGCCGGCGTCGAGCTGCACGCCAAGCCCGGCGACACCGTCACCGCGGGCCAGCCGCTGCTGACCCTGCACACGGACACCCCGGAGAAGTTCTCCTACGCCCTCGACGCGCTGCCGGGCGCCTACGACATCGCCCCGGCCGGTACGGACTTCACCGCGTCCCCCGTGGTGCGCGAGCGCATCGCGTAACGCGGGCCGGTTCACGGTACGGCGGCCCGCCGGCACGGATCTCCCCGTGCCGGCGGGCCGCCGTTCTCGTCGTGCGCGGGGGAGTCGGTCCGCCGCGCACCGATGAGTTGTGGCGGCGGGAACGGTCTCATGGGTGTGGAAGCCACACCCCCGATCACCCTCGTCGTCACGGGCCGGATCGCCCGCGCCGACGTACCCGCGCTCTGCGCCGCACTCGACCGGCTGCTGGCCGCCCCCGGGCGGGCGGCCGCCCCGGTGGAGTGCGACCTGACGGGCGTGGTCCGCCCCGGCCTCACCGTCGTGGAGGCGCTCGCCCGGCTCTCCCTCACCGTCCGCCGGGCGGGCCGGGGCCCGCTGCGGCTGCGCGGCGTGCCGCCCGAACTGCGCACCCTGCTGGACCTGGTGGGGCTGGCCGACCTGGCGGGCATCACCGACGCGCCCTGAGGCGCGCGGTCACTCCCCGGCCGGCCCGCGTTCCGGTCGCGGCCCGCTCTCGCGTCGGCTCACTTCCCGTCGGCGGCCTTTCCGTCGGCAGTGGTCCCGTCGGCGGCCTTCCCGTCGGCCGCCTTTCCGTCGGCGTCCAGGGTGTCCGGCAGCCCGAACAGCGGGAACCAGCGCGGGGTGTCCAGGAAGCAGTGCATCCCCGTGATCGCGCCGTCCTGGATGTCGATGATCTGCACCGCCCACGGCACGAACCCGGGCCCGTCCGGGTTCGGCTTGTAGTGGGCGAAGGCCGGAGTGCCGTTGGCGGCGGTCGCCACCAGCCGGGAGCCCGCGCAGCCCGCGCCGATGGAGAGCATGAAGCCGGTGATGTCGTCGTGCCCCCGGAGCCAGAGGTCGAACGGCGGCATGGTCATCACGGCGTCCTCGTGGAGGAGCGCGGTGAGCGCCTTCATGTCGTACCCCTCGAAGGCGGCGACGTACCGCTCCAGCAGTTTGCGCTGCTCCTCGTCGAGCGGGTCGGCGGTGTCCGGTCCGCGCTCCCCGGCCTCGGCCAGCGTGGCGCGGGCCCGCTGGAGGGCGCTGTTCACCGAGGCGACGGAGGTGTCGAGGAGCTCCGCGACCTCGGCCGCCTTCCACGCGAGCACCTCGCGCAGGATCAGCACCACCCGCTGCTTCGGGGGCAGGTGCTGGAGCGCCGCGACGAAGGCGAGCCGGACGGACTCGCGTGCCACGGCCGCCTCCGCCGGGTCGGCGGGGGACGGGAGGACGCGGCCGTCCGGCATCGGCTCCAGCCAGGTGTTCTCCGGCAGCGGGTTGAGAGCGGCCTGCGCGAGCGGGGTCGGGTCGGACAGGTCGACGGGCCGGGCCCGCTTGTTGCCCGCCGTCAGCATGTCCAGACAGACGTTGGTCGCGATCCGGTACAGCCACGAGCGCAGCGACGAACGCCCCTCGAACTTCTCGAAGTTGCGCCAGGCGCGGACCATGGTGTCCTGGACCGCGTCCTCGGCCTCGAACGCCGAGCCGAGCATCCGGTAGCAGTACCCGGTCAGTTCGACCCGGTGTCCCTCCAGCCGGCTCTCGACGCTCCCGGCCTCCGCGTCCCCGGTCGCGCTCTCCGCCACGTTGAGATCACTCATCGCCCTACCCCTGTCGCGCTGTGACACCGCCCCCGCCGTCAGGAAGCTACCGCAGCGCACGGACAGGCGGGCGGGAAGCGCACAAACGCTCAGGTCCCGGGCTTGCGCCCGTACACGTAGACGTCGTCGCCGTTCCTCAGCAGCTTCCAGTATGCCTTCGCGTCGGTGGGCCGCATGTTGACGCAACCACCCGATCCGGGCGGGTTCCACATGGACTTGGTCACCGAGTGGAACGCCTGGCCGCCGTCGAAGAACTGCGAGTACGGCATCCACACGTGGTAGATCGTCGACCAGTGCTGTTGATGCCGCCAGTAGATCTTCTTGGCGCCGGTGCGCGTCTCCGCGCCGTCGCGACCGGTCCGCACCGGCACCGGTCCGTAGACGAGCTTGGCCCCGTCCTGGATCCAGCTCAGCTGCCGGGTGAGGTCCACGCAGGCGATGCGCCCCTTGTTGGTGGGGCACTTCTTCGCCTTGTTCGGGTTCTTCCCCGCCGCCTTCTGGGCCAGCATGGTGCTCATCGTGCGCCAGGTGATGGGTCCGGCGTAGCCGATGGTGGGCGTGATCCCGTGCGTCCTCTGGAACTTCTGGATCGCCTTGCAGTCGGTGGCGGACTGCTTGCCGTCGACCGGCCGCCCGAGGAACTTCTCGACCTGCTTCTGGTAAGGCCCCTTCGACGTGGTGCACGAGGCGGCCTCGGCGGCCGTCCCCGTCGTGAGCACCAGCGCGGGGGCGGCCACCAGTCCGGCGACCGAGAGCGCCCCCACGCGCCGCAGCCGACTTCTTCCCCGCACGGCCACCGACGCCACCACCGGTACGGCGGCGGTACTCGTGGTGGGTGTGGTTCCTGATGTCTCCGTGCTCTCCATGTACGCCAACTCCCCTTCGCGCGCAACATGTTGGTCACTTGCTGGACGTTCGAAGGGGAGTCGGGGTTGTTCGCGGGACGGTCTCTTTACGGGAACGGCCTCTGGGAGAGGTGCTCTTGACGGGAACGGCCCCGGGGAGCCGGTCTCTTGACGAGAACGGCCCCGGGGGCAAGCCGGTTCAGCGCGCGACTGCCATCCCCGCGTGCTGCGGGTGGGCCTTCCGCTCGGCCCGCGCGCACTTCGATCCGTACAGCGTCACGGAGACGACACCGAGTACCGCGAGCAGTCCGAGCCCGACCGTGCCGGTCCAGCCGCCCGCGTGGAAGGCGACCGCGCCGAGCGTGCCGCCCGCGCTGGAGCCGAGGTAGTACGAGGACTGGTAGAGCGCCGACGCCTGGGCGCGGCCCGTGGTGGCCGTACGGCTCACCGAGGAGGAGGCGACCGCGTGGCCGGCGAAGAACCCGGCGGTGATCAGGACCAGGCCCAGCAGCACGGCGGCCAGCTGGTCGGCGAGCGAGAGCAGCAGCCCGGCGGCGGTGGTGGAGACCGCGAGGTAGAGCGCGCCCCGGCGGCCGAACCGGCCGACCAGACGGCCCGCCGCGGCGGAGGAGACCGTACCGACCAGGTAGACGAGGAAGATCGAACCGACCACGCCCTGCGGGAGGTTGAACGGAGCCGCCACCAGCCGGTAGCCGACGACCGTGTAGACGGCGCCGAACACCGTCATGAAGAGCCCGCCGATGAGGAAGAGCCGGCGCAGCAGCGGATCGGCCAGGTGCCCGCCGGCGGTCCGTACCAGCGCCTTCGGGTTGAGCGAGCCGGGGACGAAGTGCCGCGCCCGGGGCATCAGCAGGTGGAACGCGACCGCGCAGCCCACCGCCAGCAGACCGACCGCGCCGAGCGCGGCCCGCCAGCCCCAGAGCTGGGCGATCCAGCCGGTCAGGATGCGGCCGCTCATGCCGCCGATGCTGTTGCCCGCCACGAACAGCCCGATCGCGGCGACCAGCGCCTTGGGTCGGACCTCCTCCGCGAGGAAGGCCATCGCGGAGGCGGGCAGCCCGGCCAGTGCCGCACCCTGCACCGCGCGCAGGGCGATCAGCCAGCCGAGCGAGGGGGCGAACGGCACCAGCATGCCGATGGTGACGGCGATGGTCAGCGAGGCGGTCATCATCTGACGGCGGCCGAAGCGCTCGGAGAGCGCGCTCAGCGGCAGCACCGCGAGCGCCAGCGCCCCCGTCGCGGCGGAGACCGTCCAGCTCGCCTGCCCGGCCGTGGCCCCGAACGACGCGGAGACCGAAGGCAGCAGGGCCTGGGTGGAGTAGAGGAGGGCGAACGTCGCGACACCGGCGGCGAAGAGCCCGAAGCTCATACGGCGGTAGCCGGGGCGGCCGGGGTCGAGTCGCGTGTCGCCCGCCGTGGCGGTCGCGGCGGACGCCGAGGCGGACATCGCGGGCGAGGGCGACGCGGCGGCCGGGGTGGTGGCGGCCGGGGCGGTGGCGTGCGGAGCGGGCTGTGCGGAGGCACCCACCATGACGGTGGATGCCCCGGTATCGGCAGGAGGCATAGCAGCGACGGTAGGCCGGTGCGTTTGATGCGTCCAATGCATGAAACCGCGATAATCGTTCCCATGGTGCATGACCGCAGCTCACAGCCCCGACTGTCACCGAGCAGTTACGAAGAAGACATCCGCGCGGTCCTCGCGCCCCGGCTCGCGTACTTCGAGGCGGTCGCCCGCCACGAGCACGTCACCCGGGCCGCCCACGAGCTCGGGGTGCCCCAGTCCACGCTGTCGCGGGCCATGGTCCGCCTCGAAGAGGACCTCGGCGTGGCCCTGTTCGCGCGCCGGGGCAGGACCGTCTCCCTCACCCCCGCCGGGCGCACCTTCCTCGGCTCGGCGGAACGCGCCCTCGCCGAGGTGGAGAAGGCCGCCGACTCCGTACGGGCCGACGCCGACCCGGCCTCCGGCAAGGTCGCGTTCGGGTTCCTGCACACCATGGGCTCGGAGACCGTACCCGCCCTCATCCGCGCCTTCCGCGTCGACCACCCGGGGGTCCGCTTCCAGCTGGTGCAGAACTACGGCGAGGCGATGATCGAGCGGCTGCGCGCGGGGAAGCTGGACCTCTGCCTCACCTCACCGGTCCCGGACGCGCCCGATCTGGTGGCCCGCCGGCTGGACGAGCAGCGGCTGCGGCTGGTCGTCCCCGACGACCACCGGCTGGCGGGCCGCCGCCGGGTCCGGCTCGCGGAGGCCGCCGACGAGACCTTCGTGACCCTGGAACCGGGGTACGGCCTGCGGCGGATCACCGACGACCTCTGCGCGGAGGCCGGGTTCGTGCCCAGGGTCGCGTTCGAGGGCGAGGAGGCGGAGACCCTGCGCGGGCTGGTCGCCGCCGGGCTCGGCGTCGCCCTGCTGCCACCGCCCGCCGTCGCCCGCCCGGGGGTCGTCGAGCTGACGGTCACCGCGCCGCGCGCGGTCCGCGAGATCGGCGTCGCCTGGCTGGACGGCCACCCGGACACCCCGCCGGTCGCCGCCTTCAAGCAGTTCCTGATCTCCCGGCGCGGACACCTGCTGCCGGACTGAACCCCGGCGCGCCGGAAGCGACTTGGGGTGCCGCGTCGTGCGGTGACACCCTCCGCCCGCTCAACCAGGTAGAAAAGCAGAGCCGTTGAGTAGCCGCACTCAGGTGCGGGCCTCGCGTGGCGCCCAGGATGGCGGTACCGCCCAGACACGAGGAGCCCTTGATGTCCGCCACCCATCCGTCCGAGGACCTTTCGCCGGAGATCCTTTCGCCCGCCGGCCGCACCGGCCGCCTGCTGCCCGCCGTTCTCGCGCCCGCCGTCGCCGTGGCGCTCGCGGTGTCCGCCTGGGGCGCCAAGGAATCCGGCACCTGGGTGCTGGAAACGGTGTGGGTGATGCTGGGGCTGCCGGTCCTGTTCCTGCTGCGCCGGCGGTTCCCGCTGAGCGGACTGCTCTGCGGACTGCTGGCCGTCCACGCCCTCGTCCTCATGGTGGGCGGGCACTACACGTACGCCGAGGTCCCCGCCGGTGACTGGGTACGCGACTGGTTCGGCCTGGAACGCAACCCGTACGACCGCCTCGGCCACCTCATGCAGGGATTCGTGCCCGCGATCCTGGTCCGGGAACTCCTCGTCCGCACCTCGCCCCTGCGCGGCAGCCGCTGGCTCCCGGCGCTGACCGTGTGCGCCTGCCTCGCCTTCAGCGCCGTCTTCGAGATGCTCGAATGGCTGGCCGCCGTGGTCGGAGGGCAGGCCGCCGACTCGTTCCTCGCCACCCAGGGCGACGTGTGGGACACCCAGTGGGACATGTTCTGCGCGCTGATCGGCGCCGTCTGCTCCCTGCTCCTCCTCAGCCGCCTGCACGACCGCAGCCTCGCCCGCCTCGCGGTGCACCAGAAGCTCTGACGGCCGCGGCATCCCGCAACCCGCCTCAGTGCCGCAGCGATTGCCCGAAACCGGCGGCCAGCGGCATCCGCAGCCCCAGCGGCGGCGGCGCGGCCAGCGCGTCCTCGACCGGACGGGCGTAGGAGCGGTCGAAGAGCGAGCCCTGGACGAAGTCGGCGGCCAGCGCCACCACTTCGGCCCGGTGCTGGCGGAGCGCGTGCCCGTCCGAGTGGACCTCGAAGCGGCAGATGTCCCGGTTGGCCTTCTTGGCCCGGGAGGCCAGCCGGAAGGAGAGCTCGGGGTCGGTGCGGGTGTCGTTGGTGCCGTGCACGATCAGCACCCGGCGCCCGGCGAGCTGCTTCACCGGCTCGGCCGCCGTCTCCGGCCCGGTGTGCGCCGGGGGCCCGGCCTGCCCCGGCAGCCAGGGGGCCATCGCCAGTACGGCGGAGACCGCCGGGTGCCCGGCCGCCCGCAGGGCCGCCCGGCCGCCCATGCCGTGGCCGACGAGGCAGACCGGCACGTCGCCGTAGCGGCGTACCACCTCGTCCGCCGCCCACCCGGCGTCCGCCGCCGGGTCGGCGTCCTGGGCGTTCCAGCCGCGGTGGCGGTAGTGCAGGACGTGCACCGTCAGCCCGTCGTCCCGGCCGGCCCGCGCCAGCGCCCGCGCGAACGGAAGCTGGCCGGCGTAGGTGAACGGGGACGGTTTACGACGGGATTCGGCGGCTCCGTCCGGGAGCAGCAGGACGACACCACCGACCTCCGAGGACGGTCCCGCGGCCCGGACGGAGCGTCCGAGCCGTGCGGTGGGCAGGGGAAGCGCGCGCATGGCCATAACGGAACATTGTCAGAAGCGCGGGTGTACACCACCTGTCCTCACCATCACTGTTACGTATCTTCACTCGGTCATCTACGCGCGTAGGCGTTAGAGTGCGCAGATGACGAGCCAGCTCCGTGACGTCCCCGACGCCGACCAGATCCGCCGCGCCCCGAAGGTGCTGCTGCACGACCATCTCGACGGCGGCCTGCGCCCCGGCACCATCGTCGAACTCGCCCTGGCCCAGGGGTACGAGGACCTGCCGGAGGCCGACCCCGACAAGCTGGGCACCTGGTTCCGCGAGGCGGCCGACTCCGGTTCGCTGGAGCGCTACCTGGAGACCTTCGCCCACACCTGCGCCGTCATGCAGACCCGCGACGCGCTCTTCCGGGTCGCCTCCGAGTGCGCCCAGGACCTCGCCGAGGACGGCGTCGTCTACGCCGAGGTGCGGTACGCCCCCGAGCAGCACCTGACCGGCGGGCTCACCCTCGAAGAGGTCGTGGCGGCGGTCAACGACGGCTTCCGCGAAGGGGAGCGGCTGGCCCGCGAGGACGGCCGGCGCATCCGGGTCGGCGCCCTGCTCACCGCGATGCGGCACGCCGCCCGCTCGCTGGAGATCGCCGAACTCGCCAACCGCCACCGGGACTCCGGGGTCGTGGGCTTCGACATCGCGGGCGCCGAGGCCGGTTTCCCTCCCACCCGCCACCTGGACGCCTTCGAGTACCTCAAGCGGGAGAACAACCACTTCACCATCCACGCGGGCGAGGCGTTCGGCCTCCCGTCGATCTGGCAGGCCCTCCAGTGGTGCGGCGCCGACCGGCTCGGCCACGGGGTCCGGATCATCGACGACATCGAGGTCGCCGAGGACGGCACGGTCAAGCTCGGCCGCCTGGCCAGTTACGTCCGGGACAAGCGCATCCCGCTGGAGCTCTGCCCCACCTCGAACCTCCAGACCGGCGCCGCCCCCTCCTACGCGGAGCACCCGATCGGGCTGCTGCGCACCCTGCACTTCCGCGCCACGGTGAATACCGACAACCGCCTGATGAGCGGGACCAGCATGAGCCAGGAATTCGAGCGGCTGACCGAGACTTTCGGATACACGCTCGACGACATGCAGTGGTTCACCGTCAATGCGATGAAATCAGCATTCATTCCTTTCGATGAACGTCTCGCGATGATCAACGACGTGATCAAGCCGGGATACGCCGAACTGAAGTCCGCATGGCTGTTCAATCAGACCGCCGCGACCAGCGTCTCCTCGGTCGAACAGAGCTGAACGAGCGCGTTCCGAAAAGGGCCGGGGAACACATTTCCCGGCCCTTTTCCGTGTGTCGCGCCGTTTGCGGAGCGGGGAGCGGGGTGGCTAGTTTGCAGAGCCGCTCGCATCCCCATTCCCCAAGGATGAATGTCATGAAGCTCTCCTCCGCCCGCATCATCGGTGCCGCCGCTCTCGGCGCCGCCTTCGCCGCTGCCGCCGCCGGCAGCGCGTCGGCCGCCACGGCCCTCCCGCTCGACGCGGGCAGCTCCCTGCCCATCTCCACCGACGCGCTGGCGAACCTCGGTCACACCGCCCAGACCCTCCCGGTCAAGGAGACCACCGGCAGCCTCCTCGGCGGCAAGGCCACCGACGCCGCCAAGCCCGTCACCCAGCTGCTCGGCGGGCTGCCGACCAAGGGCCTGACCGCGAACGGTCTCCCGATCGGCGGCTGACCCGCCCGGCCTCCCCCGAGGGACGCCCGTACGCCAGTGGGGCACCCGGCCTGTCAGGCCGGGTGCCCCACCGCGTGCTCCGTGCTGTCCGTCGACGCAAAGGTCCGTCGACGTAGATACCGACCCCCGTTGTACCCCCGTCGTACCCGCGTCACCAGGCCGTCGCGGACGTGGTGCCCGACGAGGACTTCTCCCCGGGCAGCAGGATCCACAGCGCCAGATAGACCAGGAACTGCGGACCGGGCAGCAGGCACGAGACCAGGAAGATGACGCGCATCGTCGTCGCGGAGGTACCGAAGCGCTGTGCCAGCGCCGCGCACACTCCGCCGATCATGCGTCCGTCAATGGGGCGGACCAATCCGGCCATGGTGGGCTCCTCGGTGAACCGTCGGGGGAGCAGCCGCTGCGGCGCTCCCGATGTATCCATGGTCGCTCCACCGGCGCCGAAGGGGCCTCCCTCTACGGTGCGACCCCGACCCTGGTAATCGTCGGGGTCGCGCCCTGAGGGGTCCCACCGGCCGCGTCCACGCCCTCCGGCGCGGGGGCCCGGTGCCGCCGGCGGCGCAGCCGCGCCCGTACGAACGGCACCACCAGCAGGTGCGCCAGCAGCACCCCCACGGTGTTCAGCAGCAGCGAGTCGATGTCGACCACCTGCCCGGGCACCCCGGTCTGCCCGAGCTCGATGGCGAGGGATATCAGCGCCCCGGCGGCGGTCGTACGGACCAGCGACGCCCACGGGGAGACGGTGAGGCGCGCGTCGGCCATCGGCAGCAGGAACCCGAGCGGCGCGAGCAGCAGCAGCCCCGCGCCGATGCGCCGTACCGCGGCCCCCGGGCCGAGTGCGAGGTCCGCCTTGATGCCGTCCAGCGGGGTGAAGTTCGCGGCGCTGATCCAGGGGACGTCCAGGGGGCGCAGCGTCAGCCACCCGACGAGCACGAGATGCGCGAGGAGAAGCGTGAACCCCACCACGCGGAACAGGGTGACGGCCTTACCGCCGGGACCTTGACGCACGCCCCCGTAGACGCCCGGCCCTGAGGGAACGGTTCCGGGCAAACGGCTGGAAGTGGCGCAGACCACGGGACGCGCGCCCCCTGCGCGCCCCACCCGCCACGCGTCCACCGGCAGCACCAGCACTCCCGACCGTCGGGCTCAACGGGACGACGGCGACGGTGTGCTCACGGTCGGTACGTTCTGCGGCCGGGCCCTCGTCTCCGCCGTGCAGAGGTAACCGCGGGGGGCGTAGTCGTCGCTCGGCCCGCCCAGCAGCACCGCGCCGCCGGTGACGAGCGTGGTCTCCTCGGCGAACGTGCAGACCACCTGGGCCAGCGCCTCGGAGGAGAGGTCCTCCGGCTGGGCGCTCAGCCGCAGGGCGCCCGCCGGATCGTCCGGGGCGCCCTCCCCGACGCTCAGGTCCGAGGGGACGGCGGTGGTGAAACCGGCCCGCCGCTCCGAGGCGAGCGGCGACTGCCGGATCTGTGCGAGCAGCGCCCGCGCCAGGCCCAGGCGGCCGCTGCCCCGGTCGGTGCCGGCGATCGTCCGGTCGGCCGTCACCAGCTCCGACGCGCAGACCAGGTACACCCGCACCCGCTCGTCGGCGTCCCGCGCCCCGGAGTCCGTACCGCTGGTGCGGCACGGCACCCGGGAGGGCGCCGCCCCCGCGTCGACCGGCACCGAGGTGGGCCGGATGCCGCACCCGGCGGCCAGCGCGGCGGCGGCCACGGCGAGGACCACCCCGGTGAGCGGGCGCCGCGCGCCCACCCGGGTCCGCCGCCCGCCGGCCGGGTTCCGTCGCATGCCCGCCGGGCTCGTCCTCCTCACGACTCCTCGCCGTCCGCGCCGTCACCGGCGTCGTTCGCGTCGTGCGTGGCGCTCTCGTCCTCGGCGTGCGGGAGCCGCAGGACGAACACCGCACCGTCGCCGTCCGGGGAGTTGGCCGCCGAGATGGTGCCGCCGTGGATCAGCGCGTTCTCCATGGCGATCGACAGCCCGAGGCCGCTGCCCTCGGAGCGCGGGCGGGACGCGCTCGCCTTGTAGAACCGGTCGAAGACGTGCGGCAGCACGTCCTCGGGAATCCCCGGCCCGTGATCGCGTACCTCGATGACCAGTTCCTCGCCCTCGGTGCGTACGCGTACCCGCACGGGTGAACCGCCGTGCTTCAGCGCGTTGCCGATCAGATTCGCCAGGATCACGTCGAGCCGCCGCGGGTCGAGCCGCACCATCATGCCGCGCTCCGCGTCGAGTTCCACCGCGTCCAGCCAGGCCCGTGCGTCGATGCAGGCGGTGACCTGGTCGGCGACGTCCACCGTGTCCAGGACCAGCCGGGCCGTGCCCGCGTCGAAGCGGGTGACCTCCATGAGGTTCTCCACCAGGTCGTTGAGCCGCCGGGTCTCGCTCACCACCAGATGGACGGCCGGCGCGATCATCGGGTCGAGGCTGTCGGCCTCGTCCTCCAGCACCTCGGCCACCGCGGTGATCGCGGTGAGGGGGGTGCGCAGCTCGTGCGACATGTCGGCGACGAACCGGCGGCTGGACTCCTCCCGCGCGCTCATGTCCGCGACCTTCTTCTCCAGCGAACCGGCCGCCCGGTTGAACGTCCGGGAGAGCTCGGCGAGTTCGTCCGTACCGGAGACCACGAGCCGGGTGTCGAGCTTCCCCTCGCCCAGCTTGCGCGCCGCCTCGCCGAGCCGCTGCACCGGCCGCAGCACGGTCGTCGCCGCCGCCTGCGCGAGCAGCGCCGCGCCGATCAGCGCCAGCGTGGTGGCGATCCCCAGCGACCAGGCGAGGGAGTTGAGGTCCTGGCGCTCCTGGTCGAGCGACTTCAGCATGTACCCGGTCGGGCCGCCGCCGATGATCCGTGTCCCGGCCACCAGGTACGGGGTGCCGTCGATGCTCGTACGCTGCCAGAACAGGTGGTACTCGTACGTGTTGCCCGAGGTCAGCCGCTGCTGCGCGGAGACCTGGCGCTCCAGCGAGTTGGGCACGTCCACCTTGGTGAAGGAGTCCAGGTCGGAGTAGCCGACGATCGGCTTACCGCCGTCCCGCTCGTCCTCCAGCAGCACCGCGTACCCCGGCCCGCTGTCCGCCATCTGCACGGCGGCGGACTGGAGATCGTCCTTGGTCGGCTGCAACGGCAGCGACGCCGCCCGGTTCTGCATCTGCCGCCGGAAGTCCCCGAGCGCCGCGTCCTGCGTACGCGTCAGCACCGCCTCGCGGTTGAGCCAGTACGCGATCCCCGACGCGGACACCGCCGCCGTCAGGGCCACCAGGCCGAACACCACGACCAGCCGCAGCCGCAGGCTGCTCCAGCGGAGTCCCGCACGGACCCCGTGCCCGGCACGTCCACTCACTGAGGCGAGTCCAGCCGGTAGCCCACACCGCGGACCGTACGGATCAGCGTCGGCGAGGACGGCACGTCCTCCACCTTCGCCCGCAGCCGCTGGACGCACGCGTCCACGAGCCGCGAGTCGCCCAGGTAGTCGTGCTCCCACACCAGCCGCAGCAACTGCTGCCGGGACAGGGCCTGTCCGGGCCTGCGGCTCAGCTCCAGGAGCAGCCGCAGCTCGGTCGGGGTCAGCTGGAGATCCGCCCCGTCCTTGGTGACCGTCATCGCGGAACGGTCGATGACCACGTTCCCGAAGGTCGCCGAGTCCGTCGACTCCCGCTCCCCGCGCCGGAGTACGGCCCGGATGCGGGCGTCCAGCACCCGGCCCTGCACGGGCTTCACCACGTAGTCGTCGGCACCCGACTCCAGGCCCACCACGACGTCGATGTCGTCGCTGCGCGCCGTCAGCAGGATGATCGGCAACTGGTCGGTGCGGCGGATGCGGCGGCAGACCTCGAAACCGTCGATCCCGGGCAGCATCACGTCCAGCACGACCAGGTCGGGCCGCTGCTCCCGGAGGAGGTTCAGGCCGTCCTCTCCCGTCGCCGCGGTGGCCACTCGGTGGCCCTGGCGTGACAGCGAGAGTTCGAGGGCCGTGCGGATGGCGTCGTCGTCCTCGATCAGCAACAGGAAAGGCACGCGAGCCATTCTGTCCCATGGTGGTGCCCCAGTTCGACCGCCGGGGGCCACTTCCTGTGCGTGAGCGGCCCCAGTTGTGACGGTTACGACCCCACGGGGCCTGTGACAGCTCTGTGACAGTCGGCGGACAGTGCCATGAAACTGCCCCGCCAGACTCAATGGCACACGGTTCGAACGGACTCCACGACGGGGAGGCGCACGATGAACGCACTGCAACTGCAGCGCACCGGCTCAAGCGCGGTTGTCACGCGTCTCCACGACATCGGCCGGGGTTCCGAGAAGTCCGGTGCTGTGAACGGACGGGGGTGCGTTCGCGGCACCGGGCGTCAGCACCCGGCTCAGGCGCCGGTCACCGACGCCACGGGGGACGGACCGGGTACGTACGGGGGAACGTACGGGGGACACGGGGGAAGCGCGTACGGGGAGGGCATCACGGGGGAGCGGACGCCCCAGGCGCCGGTCGAGGACGCCGAAGCGGCGTTCACGGCCTACGTCCAGGAGCGCCGCGCCTCCCTGTACGCGACCGCCTACCACCTGACCGGCGACCGGTACGAGGCCGAGGACCTGCTGCAGAGCGCCCTCTTCTCGACCTACCGGGCGTGGGACAGGATCAGCGACAAGGCGGCCGTCGGCGGCTACCTGCGCCGCACGATGACCAACCTGCACATCAGCGCCTGGCGGCGCCGCAAGCTCAACGAGTACCCGACCGAGGAACTGCCGGAGACGGGCGGCGACTCGGACGCCATGCGCGGCACGGAGCTGCGCGCGGTGCTCTGGCAGGCGCTCGCCCGGCTGCCCGAACTCCAGCGCACCATGCTGGTCCTGCGCTACTACGAGGGGCGCACCGACCCGGAGATCGCGGCCATCCTCGACATCAGTGTCGGCACGGTGAAGTCCAGCATCTGGCGGTCGCTCCGCCGGCTGCGCGAGGACGAGGTCCTCAGCTTCGGACGTGACGAGAAGGAGTCCTTCGGCGAGCTGGTGGCCTGAGGCTACGGGGGAAACAACGGGGGCCCACGGGGGAAACGGGGCCCACGGGGGGAAACGGGGGAACGACGGAGCTCGCCGCTCCGGGGGGAAACGGCGAGCGACGGGGGAACGGCGGGGTCGTACGGGCTGGGGGGCCCGGTACGGCCCCGTTCGTCGTTCCCGCGGCGGGGTCGGGTCGGGCCCCGTTCGTCGTACCTCCGCGACCCGTCCGCCCGCCGTACTACGCCGCGCCGCTCCCCGCCGGGGTGCGGCGGCAGCGGCCCGCGGCCGCGGCGGCCAGGCGGCCGAGCGCCTCCTCCTTGCCGCACGGGTGGGCGCCGAGCGCCGCCTGGCGGGCCACGATCCGGCGCTCCGCGCGCATCAGCCGCCAGCCGCGCCGCAGCAGGAACGGCACCGACTTGCGGCCCTCGCGCAGATCCCGCAGCAGCCGCCGGCGGAACGTGGTCGACGGGCGCCCGCGCAGGCAGATCGCGTCGGCGAGCAGCCCCAGCTCCTGGCAGCGCGCGACGATGTCCGCCGCGAAGATCCCCTCGGCCACGAAGAGCGGCGAACGGTCGATGTGCAGCGCCTCGGTGCCCGTACGGGAGCTGGTGGCCAGGTCGTAGACCGGTATGCGGGTGCGGCCGGAGCGGCAGAGGTCCGCGATGGCGGCCACGGCGGCCTCGGCGTCCCAGGACTCCGGGGAGTCCCAGTCGATGTCCGTGCTGCCGGTGACCTGGGGCAGGGTCGGGTCGTTGCCCTCCTTGTAGAAGTCGTCCAGCCGCAGCATCGGAAGACCGGTGCGGGCGGCGAGGGAGGACTTCCCGGAGCCGGAGGGGCCTGTCAGCAGGACGACGCGCGTCGGGATCGGTTGGGAACTCACAGAACAAAAGTGTGAGGCATGACCCGAGCAGGGGACCCCTCGGAAGTCCTGTTGGTATCGAGCATCACATCTCCACTACTCTGCGCGCACGTACGACTACCGATACGAAGTCGATCAGGTGGGAAAAATGGCACGTCATGCACGAATCAAGCCCTCGCGGCACGTCCTGCTGCGCGCCGGGCTGACCGTCACCGCCCTGGGTGCCGCCCTCGGTGCGGGCGCCGCGTCCGCGCAGGCGGCCACGCCCGAGGCCGTGACCGAGGCGAGCGACAGCGCGCAGGCCGCCGTGTCGGCGGTGACGGACGCCGCCCTGCCCGCGGTGACCGGCGCGCTGTCGAACAGCCTTGCCCCCGTAACCGCGCTCCAGCTCGACCCGCTGGCCAAGACCGGGACCGACCCGCTGGACAACGCCGTCGGCACGCAGGTCGCCGACTTCAAGCCGGTCTCCACCGCCCTGGTCACCGACCACCTCACGGACGGCGGCGCGCTCCGCGACCTGCCCGTGGTGGGCCAGGTCACCGGGCTGATCACCGGGGCGCGTTGATCCGCTGACACACCGGCGGGGCCGGTCCTCCCGTCGTGGTGAGGACCGGCCCCGCCGGTGTGCGTACGCTCCGCCGCCCGTGGTGCGGGACCGTCAGTAGGACGATCCGGAGACGCCCAGCGCGCCCGTGGGGTGCCAGACCGTCTTGGTCTCCAGGAACGCCGTCAGGCGGTGCGTGCCCGGGTCGGCGGTCCAGTCGGGTTCGGCCGGGCCCGCTTCGCCGTCCACAGGCTGTGGACGCAGGACGCGCTTCAGATTGTCGGCCGCCGCGATCTCCAGCTCCTTCGCCAGTGCGGCGTCCGCGCCGGTGAGGTCGATGGCGTTGACGTCCTGGTGCGCGGCGAGCGGGGCCGCCAGCTCGGCGGTGGCGCCGGAGAGCACGTTCACCACACCGCCCGGCAGGTCCGAGGTGGCCAGCACCTCGCCCAGCGAGAGCGCGGGCAGCGGCGCGTCGGCGGAGGCGACCACCACGGCGGTGTTCCCGGTGGCGATCACCGGGGCGATCACCGAGACCAGCCCGAGGAACGACGAGCGCTGCGGCGCCAGTACCGCGACCACACCGGTCGGCTCCGGCGTCGACAGGTTGAAGAAGGGCCCGGCGACCGGGTTGGCCCCGCCCACGACCTGGCCGATCTTGTCCGTCCACCCCGCGTACCAGACCCAGCGGTCCACCGCGGCGTCCACCACGGCGGCGGCCTTGGACTTCGACAGCCCCTCCGCGTCCGCGACTTCGCGGACGAACTGCTCCCGGCGGCCCTCCAGCATCTCGGCGACGCGGTAGAGGATCTGGCCCCGGTTGTAGGCGGTCGCGCCGGACCAGCCGCCGAAGGCCTTGCGGGCGGCGACGACCGCGTCCCGCGCGTCCTTGCGGGACGACTGCGGGGCGTTCGCCAGCCACGTGCCCTTGGAGTCGGTCACCTCGTACACCCGGCCGCTCTCGGAACGGGGGAACTTGCCCCCGACGTACAGCTTGTAGGTCTTGAAGACGCTCAGGCGCCGCGGTGCGGAGCCGTTGGTCGATCCGTGCTCAGACATCGAGGTACGCCTCCAGGCCGTGGCGGCCGCCCTCGCGGCCGTAGCCCGACTCCTTGTATCCGCCGAACGGCGAGGTGGGGTCGAACTTGTTGAACGTGTTGGCCCAGACGACGCCCGCCCGGAGCTTGTTCGCCACCGCGAGGATGCGGGAGCCCTTCTCCGTCCAGATGCCCGCCGACAGGCCGTACTGGGTGTTGTTGGCCTTCGCGACGGCCTCGTCCGGGGTACGGAAGGTCAGCACGGAGAGCACCGGGCCGAAGATCTCGTCCCGGGCGACCGTGTGGGCCTGGGTGACACCGGTGAAGAGCGTCGGGGCGAACCAGTAGCCGGAGGACGGCAGTTCGCACGGCGCGGTCCAGCGCTCGGCACCCTCCGCCTCGCCCGTCTCCGCCAGCGCGGTGATCCGGGCGAGCTGCTCGGCGGAGTTGATCGCGCCGATGTCGGTGTTCTTGTCCAGCGGGTCGCCGAGGCGCAGCGTGGACAGCCGCCGCTTCAGCGCGTCCAGCACCTCGTCGTGCACCGACTCCTGCACCAGCAGGCGGGAGCCCGCGCAGCAGACCTGGCCCTGGTTGAAGAAGATGCCGGTGACGATCCCCTCGACCGCCTGGTCGACCGGGGCGTCGTCGAAGACGATGTTGGCACCCTTGCCGCCCAGTTCCAGGGTGACCTTCTTGTCCGTACCCGCGACCTGCCGGGCGATGGCCTTGCCCACGGCGGTCGAGCCGGTGAAGGCGACCTTGTTCACGTCCGGGTGCGCGACGAGGGCCGCGCCCGCGTCGCCGTACCCCGTCAGGATGTTGACGACGCCCTTCGGCAGACCCGCCTGGCGGCAGATGTCCGCGAAGAACAGGGCGGAGAGCGGGGTCGTCTCGGCGGGCTTGAGGACCACCGTGTTGCCGGCCGCGAGCGCCGGGGCGATCTTCCACGCCAGCATCAGCAGCGGGAAGTTCCACGGGATGACCTGGCCGGCCACGCCCAGCGGGCGCGGGTCCGTACCGAAACCGGCGTGGCCGAGCTTGTCGGCCCAGCCCGCGTAGTAGAAGAAGTGCGCCGCGACCAGCGGGAGGTCCGCGTCGCGGGTCTCCCGGATCGGCTTGCCGTTGTCCAGCGTCTCCAGGACCGCCAGCTCACGGCTGCGCTCCTGGATGATCCGGGCGATCCGGAAGAGGTACTTGGCGCGCTCGGAGCCCGGCAGCGCCGACCACTTCTCGAACGCCTTCCTGGCCGCCCGGACCGCGCGGTCCACGTCCGCCTCGCCCGCGCGGGCGACCTCGGAGAGGACCTCCTCGCTGCTCGGCGAGACGGTCTTGAAGACCTTGCCGTCGGCGGCCTCGGTGAACTCGCCGTCGATGAACAGGCCGTACGAGGGCGCGATGTCGACGACCGACCGCGACTCGGGGGCGGGCGCGTACTCGAATGCAGATGCCATGGGGATCAGTCCACCGTCACGTAATCGGGGCCGGAGTAACGGCCGGTGCTGAGCTTCTGGCGCTGCATCAGCAGGTCGTTCAGCAGGCCGGAGGCGCCGAACCGGAACCAGTGGTTGTCCAGCCAGTCCTCGCCCGCGGTCTCGTTGACCAGGACCAGGAACTTGACCGCGTCCTTGGTCGTACGGATGCCGCCCGCGGGCTTCACCCCGACCTGTACGCCGGTCTGGAGCCGGAAGTCGCGGACGGCCTCCAGCATCAGCAGGGTGTTCGCGGGGGTGGCGTTGGTCGCGACCTTGCCGGTCGACGTCTTGATGAAGTCGGCCCCGGCCAGCATCCCCAGCCAGGAGGCGCGGCGGATGTTGTCGTACGTGGAGAGCTCGCCGGTCTCGAAGATGACCTTGAGGCGGGCGGTGCCGCACTCGGCCTTCACGGCCGTGATCTCCTCGTACACCTTGAGGTAGTGGCCCGCCAGGAACGCGCCCCGGTCGATCACCATGTCGATCTCGTCGGCCCCGGCCGCCACCGCGTCGCGGACGTCCGCGAGCTTGACGTCGAGCGCCGCACGGCCGGCCGGGAAGGCCGTCGCCACGGACGCCACCTTCACGTCGGAGCCGGCCAGTGCGGCGACGGCGGTCGCCGCCATGTCGGGGTAGACGCAGACCGCGGCGGTGCGCGGGGTCGTCCGGTCGGTCGGGTCGGGATGCAGGGCCTTGGCGCACAGCGCCCGGACCTTGCCCGGGGTGTCCGCGCCTTCCAGCGTCGTCAGGTCGATCATCGAGATGGCGAGATCGATGGCGTACGCCTTGGCCGTCGTCTTGATCGACCGGGTGCCGAGCGAGGCGGCGCGCGCTTCCAGGCCGACGGCGTCGACGCCGGGCAGCCCGTGCAGGAAGCGGCGCAGCGCACCGTCGGACGCGGTCGCGCCGGAGAATGCGGGTGCAGTGGTGGGCATGGTCACCAGAGGAGCATATCTACGCGCGTAGCAGCCTGTACAGGGGGGTAAGGACCACCACACGCCCCGCGCGGGCGCCCCGCACGCCCGGTACGCGCGGTACGCCCCTCGGGCCGTGGGCCGTTGGGCCCTGGGCCGTGCGCCGCGACCCGGGCGGCCGCCCCGTACCTGAGCCACCCCGTACTTGAGCCACTCCGCACCTGAGCCACTCCGCGCCCGCCCCCGGGCGTCAGGCACAATCGGGCCATGACGAGCTCCACGCCCCCGGACGAGCCCACCTACGCCGACCGGACCTACCGGTCCACCCCCGCGGCGGTGGCAGGCGTCCTGCTGCTCCTGCTCATCGCCTGGCTGCTCGGCGACGCGCTCGTCTCCGGCGAGGGCCGTGCGCCCTGGCTGGCGCTCGCCGGAGCGGTGCTGGTGGCACCGCTGGTCGTCGCCTTCACCCTGCGCCCCGCCGTACTCGCCGGAGCCCGCCGCATCCTGATCCGCAACCCGTTCCGCACCATCGTGCTGCCGTGGTCGCGGATGGCGGACGTCCGCGCCGCGTACTCCACCGAGCTGTTCACCACGGACGGGAAGAAGTACCAGGTGTGGGCGCTGCCCGTCTCGCTGCGCGACCGCAAGCGGGCGGTGCGCCAGTCGTCCGCCGCCCGGCGCGAAGGCGCCGCGGCGAAGCAGGTGCGCCCCGCGGTGGCCGACCAGGCGGTCGGCGAGCTGCGCACGCTTGCCGAGGAGGACGCCGCCAACGCCGCCGGCCGGGCCGCCGCCGGTGCCCAGGAGGTGACCGCCTCGGTGCGCTGGGCGTGGGAGATCATCGGCCCCGCCGTCGCGGGCGGAATCGCTCTGGTGGTGCTCTTCGCCACGAAGTGACGCCCGCGCGTCACGCACGTACGAAGAAGAGCGGGCCGGCGCCTCCCACGGAGGTACCGGCCCGCTCTTCTCGTGCGTACGCCAGGGGCGGCGGGTCAGATGCCGGCCGCGGTGGAGAGGTCCCGCCTGATCCCGGCCAGCAGCTCGGCCGCCCGGGCCCGCGCGGCCGGCAGCCCGTCGGCCGAGGCGACCGGCACGACGACCTCCAGGTAGCACTTGAGCTTCGGCTCGGTCCCGCTCGGGCGGACGATCACCCGGGCGCCGTCGAGCCGGTAGCGCAGGCCGTCCGTGGGCGGAAGGTCGGCAGAGCCCTTGGCGAGGTCCTCGGCCGAGGTGACCGCCAGCCCCGCCAGCGCGGCCGGCGGCCGCTCGCGGAGCCGGTGCATGGCGTCGGCGATGACCGAGAGGTCCTCCACCCGGACCGACAGCTGGTCGGTGGCGTGCAGCCCGTGCGCGAGGGCCAGGTCGTCCAGCAGGTCGAGCAGGGTCCGGCCGCGCTCCTTGAGCACCGAGGCCAGCTCGGTGACGAGCAGCGCGGCGGTGATGCCGTCCTTGTCCCGTACGCCGTCCGGGTCGACGCAGTAGCCGAGCGCCTCCTCGTAGCCGTACCGCAGTCCGTCCACGCGGGCGATCCACTTGAAGCCGGTGAGCGTCTCCTCGTACCCGAGACCGGCGCGTTCGGCGATCCGGCCGAGCAGCGAGGAGGAGACGATCGAGGCGGCGAGGACACCCTCGGCGCCCCGGTCCACCAGGTGCGCGGCGAGCAGCGCGCCGACCTCGTCGCCACGCAGCATCCGCCAGCCGCCCCCGGCCGCCGGGTCCGGGACGGCGACGGCGCAGCGGTCCGCGTCCGGGTCGTTGGCGATGATCAGATCGGGGTCCGTCCGGCGCGCGGTCGCGAAGGCGAGGTCCATCGCGCCCGGCTCCTCCGGGTTGGGGAACGCGACGGTCGGGAACGCCGGGTCGGGCTCGGCCTGCTCGGCGACGAGCACCGGCGCGGGGAACCCGGCCCGCTCGAACGCGGCGGTCAGCACCGAGGTGCCGACGCCGTGCATCGCCGTGTAGACGGTCCGGGCGGTGCGCGGGGAGCCGGTGGAGAGCACGGCGTCGGTACGCGCGAGGTAGGCGTCCAGGACCTCGTCGCCGAGGACCTCCCAGCCGTCCTCGGGCCGGTCCACCCCGGCGAGCGGGCCGACCGCGGCGATGGCGGCGGCGATCTCCGCGTCGGCCGGGGGCACGATCTGCGAGCCGTCGCCGAGGTAGACCTTGTAGCCGTTGTCGCGCGGCGGGTTGTGGCTCGCGGTGACCTCGACACCCGCGACGGCACCCAGATGCCGTATGGCGAACGCCAGCACCGGGGTGGGCAGCGGGCGCGGCAGGACGGCGGCGCGGAGCCCGGCGCCGGTCATCACGGCGGCGGTGTCCCGGGCGAAGTCCTCCGAGCGGTAGCGGGCGTCGTACCCGACGACGACGAGCCCGTCGGTGTTCCCTTCGGCCTTGAGGTAAGCCGCCAGCCCCGCGGCGGCGCGGATCACGACGGCGCGGTTCATCCGCATCGGACCGGCGCCCAGCTCCCCGCGCAGACCGGCGGTGCCGAACTGGAGGGTGCCGGCGAAGCGCGCGGCGAGTTCGGCGCGGGCCTCGGGGCCGTCCGTGGCGATCAGCCGCCCCAGCTCCTCCCGCGTCTCGGGGTCCGGGTCCTCGGCCTGCCAGGCCCTGGCCCGTTCGAGGAGGTCGTCGTGGTGCACGGGGTCCACCTTTCGGGGATGACGGGGGTGACGGGGGTGCCGGTGGTGCGGGGAGTGCCGGGGAGCGGGTGGTGCCGGGGGAGCGGTTGGTGCGGGTGGCGGCCCGGCCGGGGCGGCCCGTCCCGTCGTGCGGGGCGGACCGCCACCGGACCGGCCGGTCAGATGCGTTCGAGCACGCGGGCCAGCAGGTCGCCCATGCGCGCGGCCGAGTCCCGGCCGGCCTGCAGGACCTCTTCGTGGTTGAGCGGTTCGCCGGACAGGCCCGCGGCGAGGTTGGTCACCAGCGAGATGCCGAGCACCTCCGCGCCCGCCTCGCGCGCGGCGATGGCCTCCAGCACGGTGGACATGCCGACCAGGTCGCCGCCCATCGCGCGGACCATGCCGATCTCGGCCGGGGTCTCGTAGTGCGGGCCGGGGAACTGCACGTACACGCCCTCTTCCAGCGAGGGGTCGATCTCCTGGCAGAGCGCCCGCAGCCGGGGGGAGTACAGGTCCGTCAGGTCGACGAAGTTGGCGCCGATGATCGGGGAGGTGGCCGTGAGGTTGATGTGGTCACCGATCAGCACCGGCTGGCCGGGGCGCATGCCCTCGCGCAGACCGCCGCAGCCGTTGGTCAGCACGACGGTCCGGCAGCCCGCGGCCACGGCCGTACGGACGCCGTGGGCGACGGCGGCGACGCCGCGTCCCTCGTAGAAGTGGGTGCGGCCGAGGAAGACCAGCACGCGCTTCTCGCCGATGCGGTACGAGCGGACCGTGCCGCCGTGTCCCTCGACCGCCGGGGGCGGGAATCCGGGCAGGTGCGTCACCGGGAACTCGGCGTCCGGGGTACCGAGCGCATCGCCCGCCGGCCCCCAGCCGGACCCCATCACGAGGACCACGTCGTGGGTCTCGGCGCCGGTCAGCTCCCGCAGCCTGGCGGCGGCCTCGGCGGCCACCGCGTGCGGGTCGTCCTGGATGTTGTCCGGAATAACAGATGCGTTCACCGGACGAGGGTAACCGCTGAATCCCTACGCGCGTAGATGGACCGGCACACCATCTGTCCGATCCTTTCGTATTTTCGTACGACGAGGGGGTCGGTGGGCCGGGAACCGGAGGGTGCCCGAGGGGCGCGTGAGACTCCTGGGGCAGGTGTGACCGCAGGGTCAGCAGGGGCGCTTGCGCAGCTCCATCACGTAGTCGTGCGGGGCCCCGGCGGACTCCGCCGCGTCGGCCACCTCGCCGAGGTAGCGGGCGGAGGGCAGCCCGCCCTCGTAGCCGTTGAGCACGTACATCCAGGCCGGCTCCTCGCCGTCCAGGGTGTGCACGCGCACCCGCATCCGCCGGTAGATGTCGAGGCCGACGCCCTCCCAGCGGTCCAGCGAGTCCTCGTCCATCGGCGCGACGTCGTACAGCGCGACGAACACCTGGGAACGCGGCGCTTCGACGACCGTCGCCAGCGCCCCTTCCCAGCCCATCTGCTCCCCGCCGAAGGTCAGCCGCCAGCCGTTGAGCCAGCCGGTACCGCGCAGCGGGGAATGCGGTGCGCGGCGCGTCATCAGCCGCGCGTCGAGGTTGCCGGCGTACGCGGCGTAGAGCGACATGAGTCCGAGGGTACGGGAGATGCGCGGCGACGCGCCGAACTCCTCGCAGGAACAGCCCGGGAGAGCGAACGGCGCACGGCCGCTCGGATGCCTCCCGGCCACCCCGCCCGAGCTGCGAGGACGGCCCCGCCGCCCGGATGGAGGGCCCCGGGGCGAAGCAGTTTGGCGGGTGCGGGACAATGGAGTACGTACTGCATTCCCCCGGGGCGATCCCCCGGACCCCGGCCGGGACGGCAGACGGCCGCGGGATGACACCACGCGAGGCGGACATTTCGTGACCAGGATCGTGATCATCGGCGGCGGCCCCGGCGGCTACGAGGCGGCACTGGTCGGCACCCAGCTCGGGGCAGAGGTCACCGTCGTCGACTGCGACGGCCTCGGCGGCGCGTCCGTGCTCACCGACTGCGTCCCCTCGAAAACCCTGATCGCCACCGCCGAGGTCATGACGACCTTCGACTCCTCCTACGAGGAGCTGGGCATCATCGTCGCCGACGACACCCCGGCCCTGGAGCAGGCCGCCCGGGTGGTCGGGGTCGACCTCGGCAAGGTCAACCGCCGTGTCAAGCGCCTCGCGCTCGCCCAGTCCCACGACATCACCGCCTCCGTCACCCGGGCCGGTGCCCGCGTGATGCGCGGCCGCGGCCGCCTGGAGGGCCTGCAGGCCGCCGACGGCTCCCGCCAGGTCGTGGTGACCGCCGCCGACGGCAGCGAGGAGCGCCTCACCGCCGACGCGGTGCTGATCGCCACCGGCGGCCACCCCCGCGAGATCCCGGACGCGCAGCCCGACGGCGAGCGCATCCTCAACTGGACCCAGGTCTACGACCTCGACGAGCTCCCCGAGGAGCTCATCGTGGTCGGCTCCGGCGTCACCGGCGCCGAGTTCGCCGGCGCCTACCAGGCGCTCGGCTCCCGGGTCACCCTCGTCTCCTCCCGCGACCGGGTGCTGCCGGGCGAGGACCCGGACGCCGCCGCCGTGCTGGAGGACGTGTTCCGCCGCCGCGGCATGAACGTCATGGCCCGCTCCCGCGCCCAGGCCGCCAAGCGCGTCGGCGACCGGGTCGAGGTCACCCTCGCGGACGGCCGGGTCATCTCCGGCACGCACTGCCTGATGGCGGTCGGCGCGATCCCGAACACCGAGGGCATGGGCCTGGAGGAGGCGGGCGTCCGCCTCAAGGAGTCCGGCCACATCAAGACCGACAAGGTCTCCCGCACCAGCGCCCCCGGCGTCTACGCCGCCGGTGACGTCACGGGCGTCTTCGCGCTGGCCTCGGTCGCCGCGATGCAGGGCCGGATCGCGATGTACCACTTCCTCGGCGACGCGGTGGCCCCGCTGAACCTCAAGACCGTCTCCTCCAACGTCTTCACCGACCCGGAGATCGCCACCGTCGGCTACACCCAGGCCGACGTGGACGCGGGCAAGATCGAGGCCCGGGTCGTCAAGCTCCCGCTGCTGCGCAACCCGCGCGCCAAGATGCTCGGCATCCGCGACGGCTTCGTCAAGATCTTCTGCCGCCCCGGCACCGGCATCGTGGTCGGCGGCTGTGTCGTCGCGCCGCGCGCCAGCGAGCTGATTCATCCGATTTCGGTCGCGGTCGACAACAACTTGACGGTGGAACAGATCGCGAACGCGTTCACCGTGTACCCGTCCCTGTCGGGTTCGATCGCCGAGGTCGCCCGCCAGCTGCACACCCGGAAGCTCGACGGCGAGATCTAGTCACCCCGCGCGACCGCCCCCGCGCGACGGCAACTGCCGTCGTGGCGGGGGCTGTTGGGATACGGGCGGATCGCATCTGACCGCTCCCCGACCAGTTGTGTGCGCGTTCCAGTCAATCCGGCGGCGACGGACGGCGACTCTGCGGGCAAGTCTGACAACATCGGGTTCGCGTATATCACTTGGTGACCCACTTCGTTGCCAACTTCTGCAATTCGGCCCAATGCGCTGAAAACGCGCGCGGGTCAGGTTACTGTCAGTTCTGTGTTCGCTGCAGAACGTCGTCAATTGATCCTCGAAATGGTGCGCGCCAACGGGGCGGTATCGCTCCGTGAGCTCGCCCGCGTCGTCCAGACCTCCGAAGTGACCGTACGGCGGGACGTGCGGGCACTGGAGGCAGAAGGACTCCTCGACCGCCGGCACGGCGGTGCGGTCTTGCCGGGCGGTTTTACGCGGGAGTCCGGCTTTCCGCAGAAATCCCATCTCTCGTCCGCGGAGAAGACGGCCATCGCCGACGCGGCGGCCGCACTGGTCGGTGAGGGCGAGGCCATCGTCGTCGGCGCCGGTACGACCACCCAGGAGCTGGCCCGCCGGCTCGCGCGGGTGCCCGGCCTCACCGTCGTGACCAACTCCCTGCTGGTCGCCCAGGCCTTGGCCCACGCCAACCGGGTGGAGGTCGTGATGACCGGCGGCACCCTGCGCGGGAGCAACTACGCCCTGGTGGGCAGCGGGGCCGAGCAGTCCCTCCAGGGACTGCGGGTCTCCCGGGCCTTCCTCTCCGGGAGCGGGCTGACGGCCGAGCGCGGACTCTCCACCTCCAACATGCTCTCGGCCAGCGTCGACCGGGCCCTGGTGCAGGCCGCCGCCGAGGTGGTCGTCCTCGCCGACCACACCAAGCTGGGCGCCGACACCATGTTCCAGACGGTGCCGACGGAGCTGGTCACCCGGCTGGTCACGGACGAACCCCCGCTGGGTGACGAGCGGGCCGCCGCCGAGATCCAGGCCCTGGCCGACCAGGGCGTGGAGATCACCCTCGCGGGTGGCGACGCCGGCTCCGGCCCCACCGGCGTGGAGAGCGCCCCGCCGAACGGCAGACCCCGGCGCGACATGCCGCTGCCGGGCCAGCGCCGCACCCAGAACGGCGGCCTGGGGCAGCAACTGCGCGGCGCCGCGGTGCTCGCCGACCCCGGCCCCCCGGAGCGCGCCCGCGTCGCGGACCTGCGGCGGCGCTGAGGACGACCGGGCCGGGGCTCAGGTCCCGGGCGCCGTCTCCGCCGTCTCCGGCCTGCTCTTGAGCCCCTGGAGCGTCAGCAGGAGCAGCCGGTCGGCCAGCTCCGGGTCCTCGGGGTTCTGCTCGGCGGCGAGCGCGATGGCGTTGGTCAGCCGCATCAGATCGTCGATCGACGCGTCCGCCCGCACGGCCCCGCTCTCCTGCGCCCGTGCCAGCAGCCGGGCCCCCGCCTCGCGCAGCGGTACGTGACAGGGGGCCAGGGCCGAGGTGTCGTCCCGCGAGGCGGTGAGCAGCGCCCGGGCCAGTCCCCGGTATTCGCCCGCGTGCCGGACGATGCAGCCGAGCCACTCCACCAGGGCATGGCAGGGCCGCTCGGCGCGCGCCAGGGCGTACGAGCGTTCGAGCAGGTCCGCCAGCGCGTCCTGGAAGACCGCGTTCATCAGCGCGGGCCGGGTGGGGAAGTGCCGGTACAGCGTGCCGATCCCGACGCCCGCGCGCCGGGCGAGGTCCTCCAGCGAGGCGTCGGTGCCCTGTTCGGCGAAGAGGGTGCGGGCCTCGCCGACCAGCCGGTCGTGGTTGCGGCGGGCGTCGGCGCGCATCGGCCGTCCGGGCGCGGGGGCGGGCACGGTCGAACCCGGACCGGCCCCGTCGGGGTCCGGATTCGGTGCCGTGCTCGGCGGCGTCACGCTGGCCATGGTGGGTCGTCCTCCCGGGTCTCCTCGGCTCCAGGATGCCACCGCCCCCCGGCGGGCCCGTCCCCGGACCGGGTTCCGGCCCTCGGGTGGTGTCCGGCCCCCGCGTCCGGGGCCGGTACGCACAAGGGCCCCGCCCGGTCCGTACGCGGTGGGCGTACGGACCGGGCGGGGCCCCGGCGGGAGCCTGTCCCGCAGGTCAGTCCTTGATCTCGCAGATCGCGGCGCCGGACGACAGCGAGCTGCCGACCTGGGCGGTGAGGCCCTTGATCGTGCCGGAGCGGTGCGCGTTGAGCGGCTGCTCCATCTTCATGGCCTCCAGGACGACGACGAGGTCGCCCTCCTTGACCTCCTGGCCCTCCTCCACGGCCACCTTGACGATGGTGCCCTGCATCGGGGAGGCGAGGGTGTCGCCCGAGGCCGCGGAGCCGGCCTTCTTCGCCGCGCGGCGCTTCGGCTTCGCACCGGCCGCCAGGCCCGTACGCGCGAGGCTCATGCCCAGCGACGAGGGGAGCGAGACCTCCAGGCGGCGGCCGCCGACCTCGACGACGACGATCTCCCGGTTGCCCTCGTCCTCGTCCGCCTCGGCGGGAGTGGTGAAGGGCTTGATCTCGTTGACGAACTCGGTCTCGATCCAGCGGGTGTGGATGCGGAACGGGTTCGAGGTGAACGCCGGGTCCACCACGACCGCGCGGTGGAACGGGATGGCGGTGGCCATGCCCTCGACGGTGAACTCGCCGAGCGCGCGGGCGGCGCGCTGGAGCGCCTGCTCACGGGTGGCGCCGGTGACGATCAGCTTCGCCAGGAGCGAGTCCCAGGCGGGGCCGATGACGCTGCCGGACTCGACACCCGCGTCGAGCCGGACACCGGGGCCGGTCGGCGCGTTGAAGGTGGTGACGGTGCCCGGGGCGGGCAGGAAGCCCCGGCCCGGGTCCTCGCCGTTGATACGGAACTCGAAGGAGTGACCGCGTACGGCCGGGTCGCCGTATCCCAGCTCCTCGCCGTCGGCGATCCGGAACATCTCGCGGACCAGGTCGAGGCCGGTGACCTCTTCGGTGACCGGGTGCTCCACCTGGAGGCGGGTGTTGACCTCCAGGAAGGAGATCGTGCCGTCGGTGCCGACGAGGAACTCGACCGTGCCGGCGCCGACGTAGCCGGCCTCCTTCAGGATCGCCTTCGACGCCGCGTACAGCTGGGCGTTCTGCTCCTCGGTGAGGAAGGGGGCCGGGGCCTCCTCGACCAGCTTCTGGTGGCGGCGCTGGAGCGAGCAGTCGCGGGTGGAGACGACGACGACGTTGCCGTGCTGGTCGGCCAGGCACTGGGTCTCGACGTGGCGCGGCTTGTCGAGGTAGCGCTCGACGAAGCACTCGCCCCGGCCGAACGCCGCGACGGCCTCACGGACGGCGGAGTCGTACAGCTCCGGGACTTCTTCGAGGGTGCGGGCGACCTTCAGGCCGCGTCCGCCACCGCCGAAGGCGGCCTTGATGGCGATGGGCAGACCGTGCTCCCGCGCGAACGCCACGACCTCGTCGGCGCCCGAGACCGGGTCCGGGGTACCGGCGACGAGCGGGGCACCGGCGCGCTGGGCGATGTGCCGGGCGGCGACCTTGTCGCCGAGGTCGCGGATCGCGTGCGGCGGCGGGCCGATCCAGGTCAGCCCGGCGTCCAGCACCGCCTGCGCGAACTCCGCGTTCTCGGACAGGAATCCGTACCCCGGGTGGATCGCGTCCGCGCCCGAGTCGGCGGCGGCGCGCAGCACCTTGGCGATGTCCAGGTAGCTGGCCGCCGGGGTGTCACCGCCCAGCGCGAACGCCTCGTCGGCGGCGCGGACGTGCAGAGCGTCCCGGTCCGGATCGGCGTAGACGGCGACGCTGGCGATCCCGGCGTCCCGGCAGGCCCGAGCGACGCGGACAGCGATTTCGCCACGGTTGGCGATGAGCACCTTGCGCACGATGACTCCCTCCTAGGAACAAGCTGAGTTTAGGGACTACCAACACGGCCGTACGACCCGTCCCCATTGGTGAGCTTGCCCACACGGAGCGTGATTCCGTGGCCTCCGGAGTCGCAAAATCCCTTGTCGGACCACGGTACGCCGCGATCCTTAACCGCACAGTAGCCACGAGGTGTGGTCCAGGTCTCTGTCCGTAGGCGCAACGACCGGTGGCTTTTCTTTGTCGGGTCCCCACGAATGAATGAAGAATTCCTTGCCGTACGGCCGAAGCGTGCCGACCGTGCGCATGCCCTTGTCCAGATGATTACCGATTAGTAAGGTCCGCGGTGTCGGACGTAACTAGGGGTAACAGGGGGTGGCGCCGTGGTGCGCAGACCGGTGGCCGTCGTGACCGCGCTCGTGCTCCTCGCCGAGGCCGCGGGGGTGGCGATCGTCAACACCGTCCTCGCCACCGTGGCGGAGAACCAGAACATGTCCCTGGCCGGACTGGAGCCCGGGGCCATGAGTACCGGCGCCTGGGTGATGGGCGGCGTCTCGGCGGCCCTGCTGGTGGTCGTCGCCCTCGTCGCGCTGACCGCCGCGATACGCGACCGCTCCCCGGGCCGGGTGGGCCGGTTCGCGCTGATCCTCACCGCGGTCGCGCACGGGGTGCTCGGGGCCCTGGCGGTGGGCCTGGTCGGCTGGTTCGCCTTCGGCTGCCTGATGGTCGCGCTGGCGCTGCTCGTCGGCACGCTGATCGGGTACGGCCCCGGGCGCCGGGCCCGCGGCGCCGAGGGTGACGGCGTCGACGGCTCCGGCGGTCTCGGCGGCCCGGGTGGCTTCGAGGGCCGGGCCCCTGTCGCGGGGCCCCCGGCTCCGCCTGTGATCAGTCCCACAACTCCGTGACGGAGACGCCCAGTTCGCCGAGGAGTCGACGCAGCAGCGGCAACGAGAGCCCGATCACGTTGGAGTGGTCGCCCTCGATGGAATCGATGAACGGGCCCGAGAGTCCGTCCAGGGTGAACGCCCCCGCGACGTAGAGCGGTTCGCCCGTGGCCACGTAGGCGGCGATCTCGGCGTCGGTGGGCTCGCCGAAGCGGACGACGGTGGACGCGGTCGCGGACGCCGTACGGCCGCTCGCCCTGTCGATCACGCTGTGGCCGGTCCGCAGCACCCCCGCGCGCCCACGCATCGCTCGCCAGCGGGCCGTGGCCTCCTCGGCGTCGGCGGGCTTGCCCAGTGCCTCCCCGTCCAGGTCCAGCACCGAGTCGCACCCCACGACCAGGGCCCCGGCCGTCTCCGGGAGCGCCGCCACCGCGTCGGCCTTCGCCCGCGCCAGTACGAGCGCCAGTTCGCCGGGGGTCGGTGCGGAGAGCGCGTCCTCGTCCACCCCGCTGACGATCTTCTCGGGGGCGAAGCCCGCCTGCCGCAGCAGGCCGAGACGGGCGGGGGAGGCGGAGGCGAGCACGAGCCGGCGCTGAGCAGTCATGCGGGACATCGTAGGTCCCGGGGCGGGGAGGGTCCCTGGTGCCGGGGCCTCCTCCGTGCGGCGGGTGGCGGGTCGCCGGGCCGTACTTCCTTACGTGCATGGGCACTTCCGCCATCCAGTCGTGGAGGAGGCGCCTTGACGTGCCCGGACCATTCAATGCATCATTCCACTAGTTCATTGGTCATACGGGAGGTGAGGCCATGGGGTTCGCCTTCCGGATCGACCGGCGCAGCGGCGTGCCGAACTACGTCCAGATCATCCAGCAGGTCCAGCAGGCGCTCCGGCTGGGCCTGCTGAAGCCGGGAGACCGGCTGCCCACCGCCCGGGCGGTGGTGGAGGCGACCGCGCTCAACCCCAACACCGTGCTCAAGGCCTACCGCGAGCTGGAGTCCCAGGGGCTGGTCGAGACCCGGCGCAGACACGGGACCTTCGTCACCGGCACCCTCGGCGCGTCCTCGGCCGACTCGCCCTGGCGGGCGGAGCTCGCGGACGTGGCCGCCCGGGCCGCCGCCGAGGGCGCCGAACGCGACGACCTCGCCGCCCTGTTCGCCGACGTGCTGGACGACCTCTACCCTCCGAAGGAATCCGATGCCCTGCCCCACCAGCAGCCCTGACACAGCGCTCGCCGCCCACGGGGTCACCCGGAGATTCGGGCGCAAGGGGCGCGACGTCCTCGACGGCTGCACCTTCGACGTCCCCGCAGGCGTCGTGTCCGCCCTGGTGGGCCCCAACGGTGCCGGGAAATCAACCCTGTTGGAGCTGGTGGCCGGTATGCGGCGGCCCACGTCGGGCACGCTCGACGTCCTGGGCGGGCCGCCGGGAGCCGGGCACCCCCGGGTCGCGTACCTGGCCCAACACCGGCCCCTGTTGCCCCGGTTCACGGTCGGCGAGATGCTGCGCCTGGGTGCCGTGACCAACGAGGCCAACTGGGACGCGGAGTTGGCCGGACGGATCGCGGAGCCCTTGGGCGACGACCGGGTCGGGACCCTCTCCGGCGGACAGCGCACCCGTCTGGCCCTGGCCCTCGCCCTCGGCAAGCGCGCCGACCTGCTGCTGCTGGACGAGCCGATGGCCGACCTCGACGTGCTGGCGCGCCAGGAGGTGATGGGGCTGCTCATGGCGCACGTCGCCGACACCGGCACCACCGTGGTGATGTCCTCGCACATCATCTCCGAGCTGGCCGACGTCTGCGACCACCTGCTCCTGCTCGACCGGGGCGCCGTCCGGCTCTGCGGCGACATCGACGAACTGACCTCCTCCCACGCGGTGGTGGCCGTACCCGGCGGCGTCGACCAGCTCGGCGGCCACACCGTCGTCGAGGCCCGCCCGGCCGGACGCGGCACCAGCGCGCTGATCCGCCCCGCCGGGCCGCTGCCCGCCGGGTGGGACGCGCGGACCCCCTCGCTGGAGGAGCTGGTCCTCGCCCACCTCACCCCCGCCGCCCCCGGCCACGCCGCCACCCCGACCGCCCTCAGCAAGGAAACCGCCGCATGAGCGCCACCACCGCCCCGACCGCCCGGCCCACCCGCCCCGCGTCCGGACGCCGCCTGCCGCTCGTGTACATCGCCCTGCGGCAGTACCGGTGGGTCGCGCTCGTCATCGCGCTCCTTGCCGCCCGCGTCTGCGCCGTGCTCCTGTCCCACTACGGCAGTTGGGCCGACGCCCTGGCCCTGCGCGACCGTGTCGGCGGCCAGGAGTACCACTTCGGGCGCTATGCGCACGACGCCCACCAGGTGACCGAGCAGCTCGTGAACGACGGCTCGTCCCTCGCCTTCCAGCCGGCCCTGCTCGCCGCGCTCGTCACCGCCGTGCTGACCGCGCGGGAGTGGGAGAGCCGGCGCGTCGTCCTCGCGCTGACCCAGTCGGTCACGCCCCGGGGGTGGTTCACCGTCCGCTGGGCGGTCCTGGCGGCGGTCCTCGCGGCGGTGACCATCCCCCCGGTGGTGCTCTACCGGATCAGCGTCGTGCACGGCTTCGGCCGGAACCTGCTCACCTTCGGCGCCGAGCGGCAGAACGCGTACTACACGATCGGCCCGGTGACCGTCGCCCACGTCGTCCTCGGGGTCGCTGCGGGTGCGCTCGCAGGAACGCTCCTGCGCCGCACCCTGCCCGCCCTCGTCGCGGCGCCCGTCCTCACCTGGGTGGTCGCCGGAGCGTTGGTCCGCTCCCGGGCCGTACTGCTGGTCGACTTCCCGCTCTTCTCCCAGGTCGACGGCTTCCACCCGGGCGGCATCGTCGGCCTCCAGTTCTACGACGCCCTCCCGCAGGACAGCTACCTCATGAACGCCCTGAAGCCCGGCGACTACTGGGGCTACCAGATCGCCTCCAGCGTGCTGGTGCTCGCCGCCGCGGCCCTGCTCACGGCTGCCGCACTCCGCGTACTGCGCCGCCGCACCGCCGCGTACTGACCGCGCCCGGCCGCGCGTCGCCGCCCGGCACCTCCGACTTCCGTCCACTTCCACCGAAAGCAGTCGCCATGAAGGCCCATGCCGCCGACCACCAGCTCGACCCGGCCGAACCGGGTGCCCCGGATGCCGTGGCGGGTGACCGGACGGACGGGGAGGCCCCCTGGTGGAGCAGCCCCGGCCCGATCGTGGGGGGTCTGGCGGCGGGCAGCCTGGTGACCGTCCTCAGCCGGCTCGCGTCGGGTGACGAGATCGCCGCCGTCGCCACGCTCCCCGTCTTCCTCCTGACCTTCGGCTCCGGCGTCGCGCTGTGCCTGTCGCCGTGGTGGAGCCGGACCCGCAGGGGGATCGCCCTCGCCTGGCTCCTGCTGCCGAACCTGTTCCTCGCCCTCGCGATCGGGGCCACCGACAACCGGGCCGTCCACATCACGCTGAGCGTCGTCTCGCTCGCCGTACGCGCCGGAACGCTCTGGTGGATGTGGCACAGCCGGACCGCCCCCGCCCCCGACCGCCACCGCTTCCCGCGCTGGGCCCGGGTGCTGAGCTGGATCGCGGTGGTGGCGGTGGCCGCGGGCGAGACCGTCCTGTGGGCCGTCACGCTGTAAGCACGGGAGGCCGTGCGTCACGCTCCGAGCGCGGTGCGAGGGCTCAGCGCGGTCCGACGGCTCAGCGCAGGCCGATCACGAACATCCCGATCACCATGGCCAGCGCGAGCAGGACCCCCGCGCGCCGCAGCATCTCCTGGGCGTCGCGCAGTTCCTTCGGCGGGCGGTCGTCGGGGTCGGACCAGAGCATGCGTCCGATCCTGCTCCGCCCGCCGCGGTCCTGCCTGAGTACGGGTACTCAACCACCCGTTTGCCGGGTCCGGTCACCCTCGGCGACCGGCCCCCTGGCCGCTCAGGCGGGCCAGTACGTGCGCGCCCAGGCCCCCGGCCCCGGCGACGGCCGGGCGGCGCGGGCGATCCGCGCCGGGTCGGACCACGGCGCGTGCGGGGCCGGGGCCCCGGCGTCCGGCACCGCCGCCGCCGAAGCGGCGCGCGCCCGGACCACCGCGAGGGCGGCGGCGAGTTCTTCGGGGGTCGGGTTGCCCCGTACGACCCTGATCATGGTCGGGCTCCTTCCGTGCGGCGGATGGCGTGCGTACGCCCTACAGCGGGATGTTGCCGTGCTTCTTCGGCGGCAGGGACTCGCGCTTGGTGCGCAGCTGCCGGAGCGCCTTCACCACGTGCTTGCGGGTGTCCGAGGGCATGATCACCGCGTCCACGTAACCGCGTTCGGCCGCGACGTACGGGTTGAGCAGCGCGTCCTCGTACTCCGCCATCAGCTGCGCGCGGGCCGCCTCGGGGTCCTCGGCGGCGGCGATGGTGCGGCGGTGCAGGATGTTCACCGCGCCCTGCGCGCCCATGACGGCGATCTGGGCGGTCGGCCAGGCGAGGTTGACGTCGGCGCCCAGGTGCTTGGAGCCCATCACGTCGTACGCCCCGCCGAACGCCTTGCGGGTGATGACCGTGATCAGCGGGACGGTCGCCTCCGCGTAGGCGTAGATCAGCTTGGCGCCGCGGCGGATGATGCCGCCGTACTCCTGGTCCACGCCCGGCAGGAAGCCCGGCACGTCGACGAAGGTCAGCACCGGCACGTTGAACGCGTCGCAGGTACGGACGAACCGCGCCGCCTTCTCGCTGGCGTTGATGTCCAGGCAACCGGCGAACTGCATCGGCTGGTTGGCGACCACGCCGACCGGGTGACCCTCCACGCGGCCGAAGCCGGTGATGATGTTCGGCGCGAACAGCGCCTGGGTCTCCAGGAATTCGGCGTCGTCCAGCACATGCTCGATGGCGGTGTGCATGTCGTACGGCTGGTTCGCCGAGTCCGGGATCAGCGTGTCGAGCTCGCGGTCCTCGTCCGTCGTCTCCAGGTCCGCCTCCTCCGGGAAGGCCGGCGGCTCGGAGAGGTTGTTCGAAGGGAGGTACGACAGAAGGGACTTGACGTACTCGATGGCGTCCTTCTCGTCGCCCGCGAGGTGGTGCGCCACACCGGAGGTGGTGTTGTGGGTACGGGCGCCGCCCAGCTCCTCGAAGCCCACGTCCTCGCCGGTGACGGTCTTGATGACGTCGGGTCCGGTGATGAACATGTGCGAGGTCTGGTCGACCATCACCGTGAAGTCGGTGATCGCGGGGGAGTAGACCGCGCCGCCCGCGCAGGGGCCGACGATCAGTGAGATCTGCGGCACCACGCCGGAGGCGTGCACGTTGCGCCGGAAGATCTCGGCGAACAGCCCGAGCGCCGCCACCCCTTCCTGGATGCGGGCGCCACCGCCGTCGTTGATGCCGATGACCGGGCAGCCGGTCTTCAGCGCGAAGTCCATGACCTTCACGATCTTCTCGCCGTACACCTCGCCCAGCGAGCCGCCGAAGATCGTGAAGTCCTGCGAGTACACGCACACCGGACGGCCGTCGACCGTGCCGTACCCGGTCACCACCCCGTCCCCGTACGGGCGGTTCTTCTCGATCCCGAAGTTGGTGGACCGGTGACGGGCGAACTCGTCCAGTTCCACGAAGGAACCCTCGTCCAGCAGCAGGTCCACCCGCTCCCGCGCGGTGAGCTTGCCCTTCGCGTGCTGCTTCTCGACCGCGCGCTCGGAACCCGCGTGCGTGGCTTCGCCGATACGGCGCTGCAGGTCCGCGATCTTGCCCGCGGTGGTGTGGATGTCGGTCTGCGGCTCGGACATCGGGTGGCGGCTCCCTGCCTGGTGACGGGACATGACGGGGGCCAGGTCCCGGGGACGGGCCCGGCACGCGCCCTCGGGAAGCCCTCGTTCCTGTACAGCTACTGCCCCGTAGCGTATCGGCGGCCCCACGGATCGGCAGTGCGTCCTTTGCCACACCTAGGGTTACTTGCATGACACCTCCGGATGCGCCTTCGAACCGCTGGTCGGACCTGGACCGGCCGCCCCTGAACACCACCGCGCTCCGCCGCGGACTCCTGCGGCCGGGCGCGCTGTGGACCTCGCTCGACGTGGTCGAGGAGACCGGCTCCACCAACACCGACCTCGCCGCCCGGGCCGCCGCCCCGGCTTCGGGGAGTCCGCTCGCCGAGGGCGCGGTGCTCGTCGCCGAGGTGCAGAACGCCGGACGCGGCCGGCTCGACCGGGTCTGGACCGCGCCGCCGCGCTCCGGGCTCTTCCTCTCCGTCTACCTCGCACCCACCGACGTACCCGTGGAGCGCTGGGGGTGGCTGCCGCTGCTCACCGGGGTCGCCGCCGCGACCGGCCTGGCCCGCGCCGCCGGGGTGGACATGGCGCTGAAGTGGCCCAACGACCTGCTGGTGACCGTCGACGGCGTGGAGCGCAAGACCGGCGGCATCCTCGCCGAACGCGCCGGGGACGGCGTCGTCGTCGGCCTCGGCATCAACGTCTCGCTCCGCGCCGACGAACTCCCCGCCCCCACCGCCGGCTCCCTCGCCCTCGCCAAGGCCGTCTCGCTCGACCGCGAGACCCTGCTGCGGGGCGTCCTGCGCTCGCTGGAGCAGTGGTACGGCGAGTGGCGCGCGGCGGGCGGCGACGCGGCCCGCAGCGGGCTCCAGGCCGCGTACGCGGCCGGCTGCGCCACGCTCGACCGCACCGTGCGGGCCGAGCTGCCGGGCGGCCGCTCGGTGGTCGGGCAGGCCGTCGCGGTCGACGGCGACGGCCGTCTCGTCCTCTCCACCGGCGACGGGCTCCAGCAGCCGGTCTCCGCGGGCGACATCGTGCACCTGCGCGGCGCGGCGGGCGGACTCGTCTGACGGCGTAGGCCCCGAAGGGGGGTGGGCGCGTGCGCGTGCTGGGGCGGACGTCCGGAGCGGGGGTGGGCGCGTGCCCGTGCGGGGTTCGTTCAGGTGTGCGTAAGGGGGCGCGCGGAGAGTGAACACGCGCCGCCCGGAAGGGTGAACGCGGCGCGCGCCGGAGTGCGAAAGCGTGAGTTGTCACGTCCGACGCACCCGTACCGGGCCATCGGGGACGTGAGCCAGGGCACACCTGCCGTATCGTTGAGGCGATCCAGCGACAGATCACAGATGGGCAGGGCAGTGCGCAGGGAACGGGCAGGAGGCGGGCAGTGACCGTCGGCGACACGGGTTCGGACGCGGGCGCGAGACCGCCGTCGGACCCCTCGGTCCATGCCACGCCCCATCACGAGGTCGATCACACGGCCGAACCGACCGACGACCCGCTGGCGATCCGGCTGGAACAGCTGATCCTCGGCGCCGAGCGCCAGTACACCCCCTTCCAGGCGGCCCGCACCGCCGGTGTCTCCATGGACCTGGCGTCGCGGTTCTGGCGCGCCATGGGCTTCGCCGACATCGGCCAGGCCAAGGCGCTCACCGAGGCCGACGTGCTGGCGCTGCGCCGCCTCGCCGGTCTCGTCGAGGCCGGGCTGCTCAGCGAGCCGATGGCCATCCAGGTGGCCCGCTCCACCGGCCAGACCACCGCCCGCCTCGCCGAATGGCAGATCGACTCCTTCCTGGAGGGCCTCACCGAGCCGCCCGAGCCCGGGATGACCCGCACCGAGGTCACGTACCCCCTGGTCGAACTGCTGCTGCCGGAGCTCCAGGAGTTCCTCGTCTACGTGTGGCGTCGCCAGCTGGCCGCCTCCACCGGGCGGGTCGTGCAGGCGCAGGACGACGAGGAGATGGTCGACCGGCGGCTCGCGGTGGGCTTCGCCGACCTGGTCGGGTTCACCCGGCTCACCCGGCGGCTGGAGGAGGAGGAGCTCGGCGAACTCGTCGAGGCCTTCGAGACGACCGCCGCCGACCTGGTGGCCGCGCACGGCGGCCGGCTGGTGAAGACCCTCGGCGACGAGGTGCTCTTCGCCGCCGACGACGCCGGTACGGCCGCCGAGATCGCGCTCCGGCTCATCGAGGCGATGTCCGCCGACACGACGATGCCCGCGCTGCGCGTGGGCATCGCCTTCGGCACCGTCACCACCCGGATGGGCGATGTCTTCGGCACCACCGTCAACCTGGCCAGCCGGCTCACCTCGATAGCCGCGAAGGACGCCGTCCTGGTGGACGGGGCGTTCGCCGAAGAGCTGATCCGTACGGGCGACTCGCCGGAGTCCGAGGCGAGGGCCGCCGAGGAGATCGCCGCGGCGGCCGAGCGGGCCCGGATCGCCGAGAAGGAGGGCCGGACGCTCACCGACGAGCCGCCGCTGCCCGCCTACCGCTTCCAGCTGCAGCCCATGTGGCAGCGGCCGGTACGCGGGCTCGGTGTGGTCGAGCCGTGGATGCTGACCCGGCGCGCCCCGCGCGAGGGCGGTCGCTGACCGGGCTCCCGTCCTGCCGGCCTCCCGCCGGACAGGTGGGACGTTCGGCGCAGCCCCTAAGCTCCCCCGGAACGCCACCACCGGAGGGATGGAACCCATGAGTGTCACGTCCGAGCAGCGGTTCGGGGAGTTCGTCGTCGTACGGCGCCACACGGAGTCCGGGTACGTCGCGGAGCTGGTGCTCGACCGCCCGAAGGCCATGAACGCGGTCTCCTCGGAGATGGCCCGGTCCGTCGCCGCCGCCTGCGAGGCGCTCGGCGCCGACCCGGACGTACGCGTCACCGTCGTCTCCTCCAGCAGCCCGCGCGCCTTCTGCGTGGGCGCGGACCTCAAGGAGCGCAACTCCCTCAGCGACGCCGAGCTGGGGCGGCAGCGGCCGGTCTCGCGCGCCGCGTACACCGGGGTGCTGGAGCTGCCGATGCCGGCCGTGGCCGCCGTGCACGGTTACGCGCTCGGCGGCGGCTTCGAGCTGGCGCTCTCCTGCGACGTGATCGTGGCCGACCGCACCGCCGTGGTGGGGCTGCCCGAGGTGTCGGTCGGGGTGATCCCGGGCGGCGGCGGCACCCAGCTGCTGCCCCGCCGGGTCGGCGCGGCCCGGGCGGCCGAGCTGATCTTCACCGCGCGCCGGGTGGAGGCGGCCGAGGCCCTGGCCCTGGGGCTGGTGGACGAGCTGGTGGCGGAGGGTACGGACCGGGACGCGGCGCTGGCGCTGGCCGGCCGGATGGCCGCCAACTCCCCGGTCGGGCTGCGGGCGGCGAAGCGCGCCCTGCGGCTCGGCCACGGGCTCGACCTGCGGACGGGTCTTGAGGTGGAGGACGCGGCCTGGCGGTCGGTGGCCTTCTCCGGCGACCGCGCGGAGGGCGTGGCCGCGTTCAACGAGAAGCGCACGCCCCGGTGGCCCGGGCTGGGGTGACCCGGCCGCGCCGCTCCCTACCGGGTGGGTGACGCAGCGTGACGGCGGCGCGGGCGGTTGGGACGTTCACCGACCCGGCCGGGACTTCTCGGGTGATCGCACCAGCTCATACGTACATAAGCTGGTGTGATGGATGGTGACGATGTGCGACTGCGAGCGGTGGTGTCGCTGGCGCAGACCATGGCGGCGGCCTACACCGCGAAGGAGTCGTGGCGGGCCGCGGCCCTGGGCGCCTGCGAGGCGCTGGGCGGCTCCTTCGCCGCGCTCTCCGTGTGGGAGCGCGACCGGGGCAGGCTCCGCGTCCTGGTGAACGCGGGGGAGCGGGCCGAAGGGGAGGAGGAGTTCCCCGAGGAGGAGGCCTACCCCGTCCACCGGTTCCCGGAGATCACCGAGTTCCTGCACGAGCGCTGGGCGGGCGGCGGTGAACCCGACGCCTGGGTGGAGACCGCGGAGGGGCATCCCGGCGGCGACGCACCGGCCCGGGGCGCCCGCCCGTTCTGCCACCAGCGGGTGGCCGCGCTCCAGCGGCGCGGCCGGGGATGCTGCGTGGTCGCGCCGATCGTGCTGCACGGCCGGGCCTGGGGAGAGCTGTACGTGGCCCGTCCGGCAGGGGCGCCCGTCTTCGGCCGGGACGACGCCGACTTCGCGACGGTGCTCGCGGCCGTGGTCGCGGCGGGCATCGCGCAGACCGAGCGGCTGGAGGAGGTGCGCAAGCTCGCCTTCACCGACCCGCTGACCGGCCTCGCCAACCGCAGGGCCGTGGACATCCGGCTGGACGAGGCGGTGGAGCGGCACCGGGCCGAGGACGTCGTGGTCAGCCTGGTGGTCTGCGACCTCAACGGGCTCAAGGCGGTCAACGACACCCACGGCCACGCGGTCGGCGACCGCCTGCTGGAACGTTTCGGCTCGGTGCTCTCGCGGTGCGGGGCCATACTGCCGGACGCCCTCGCCGCCCGGCTCGGCGGCGACGAGTTCTGCCTGATCTCCGTGGGCCCCGGGGCGGACGAGGTGATCCGGGTCGCCGGGGAACTGTGCGAGCGCGCCGCCGCCCTGGAGCTGGGCGACGGAGTGGCCTGCGGGGTCGCCTCGACCGGCGACCCGATCGGGCCGGTCCACTCGGCCCGGCGGCTCTTCCGGCTCGCCGACGCCGCGCAGTACCGAGCCAAGGCCGACCGCGCGGTGGGCCCGGTGGTGGCCGGGCGGGACGGCGAGGTGATGCGGCTCGCCGACTCGCCGCCCACCCCGGCCCACGACCGCCGGAGGCTGCGGGGGAACCTGCCGTGAGGAGGGCCGGGGGGAGAGCCGGATCGGTGACGGGCCGGTAAGGGGTCGGTAAGGGGTCAACCCGTCGAGCACTGGTGACACAGTAAGTTTCACTGCGTAGGGTCCTGAATATGGATATGCACACTGTCGTGGTGGGGACCTCCGGAACCACCGCCGAGGACGTCCTGGCCGTGGCCCGTGAGGGTGCGCGCGTGGTCCTGTCCCCGGAGGCCCTGGACGCCCTCGCCGCCGCCCGCAGGACCGTCGACGCGCTCGCCGCGCGCCCCGAACCCGTCTACGGCGTCTCCACCGGGTTCGGTGCCCTCGCCACCCGCCACATCAGCCCCGAGCTGCGCGGACGCCTCCAGCGCAACATCGTCCGCTCGCACGCCGCGGGCATGGGCCCGCACGTGGAGCGCGAGGTGGTGCGCGCGCTGATGTTCCTCCGGCTCAAGACGGTCGCCTCCGGCCACACCGGCGTACGCCCCGAGGTCGCGCAGACCATGGCCGACCTCCTCAACGCCGGCATCACCCCGGTCGTCCACGAGTTCGGCTCGCTCGGCTGCTCCGGCGACCTCGCCCCGCTCTCGCACTGCGCCCTCGCGCTGATGGGCGAGGGGGAGGCCGAGGGACCGGACGGCACCGTGCGCCCCGCCGCCGAACTCCTCGCCGAGCACGGCATCGCCCCCGTGGAGCTGCGCGAGAAGGAGGGCCTCGCCCTGCTCAACGGCACCGACGGCATGCTCGGCATGCTGGTGATGGCCCTCGCCGACCTGCGCGCCCTCTACACCAGCGCCGACATCACCGCCGCGCTCTCGCTGGAGGCGCTGCTCGGCACCGAGAAGGTCCTCGCCCCCGAGCTGCACGCCATCCGCCCGCACCCGGGCCAGGGCGTCAGTGCCGCCAACATGCTGCGGGTACTGGAGGGGTCCGGCCTCACCGGCCACCACCAGGACGACGCGCCCCGGGTCCAGGACGCCTACTCCGTACGCTGCGCGCCCCAGGTCAACGGCGCGGGCCGGGACACCCTCGCGTACGCCGCCACGGTCGCGGACCGGGAGCTCGCCTCCGCCGTCGACAACCCGGTGGTGCTGCCGGACGGGCGGGTGGAGTCCAACGGCAACTTCCACGGCGCCCCGGTGGCGTACGTCCTCGACTTCCTGGCGATCGTCGCCGCCGACCTCGGCTCCATCTGCGAGCGCCGCACCGACCGGCTGCTGGACAAGAACCGCTCGCACGGGCTGCCGCCGTTCCTCGCCGACGACGCCGGGGTGGACTCCGGTCTGATGATCGCTCAGTACACCCAGGCGGCCCTGGTCAGCGAGATGAAGCGGCTGGCCGTGCCCGCGTCCGCCGACTCGATCCCGTCCTCCGCGATGCAGGAGGACCACGTCTCGATGGGCTGGTCGGCCGCGCGCAAGCTCCGTACCGCCGTGGACGACCTCTCCCGGATCGTCGCGGTCGAGCTGTACGCGGCGGCGCGCGCCGTCGAACTCCGCGCCGCCGGAGGGCTGTTCCCCGCCCTCGCCTCCCGCGCCGCCGTGGAGGCGCTGCGCGAGGCGGGCGCCGAGGGGCCGGGGCCGGACCGTTTCCTCGCCCCCGACCTGGCCGCTGCCGACGCGTTCGTCCGTAGCGGCGGGCTGGTCCGGGCCGTGGAACGGGTCACCGGACCACTGGACTGACGCACCCGGCCCGCCCGGCCCGCCCGTCCTCCGGAACCGGAGGGCGGCGGCCGGGCGGCGGCCGTCATGTCACGCGGGCGAGGAGGACCGGCGGTCCGAGCGCGCGACGTACCCCGCGCCGAGTCCCAGCAGGACCGTGCCGCCGATCAGATACGGCGTGGCGTCCGTACCGGAGCCGGAGCCCGCCTGGGCGAACTCCCGGCTCGACGAGCCGTACGACTCGTCCGTCCGCCGCACCGGAACGGTGGCCGCGGTTCTCGCCGACGCGGCGTCCGTGTGCGTGTCGGCCGTGGTCTTCGCCGACGGTACGAAGCAGAGCGCGCCCAGCACGATGCCCGCGGCGGAGACGGTCAGCAGTGTGCGACGAGTGATGGTCACAGATTCGATCCCCTGACGACGACCTTGAGTTGACCCCCGTGGGCCGATGGTACGACCTTCATCAAGGAGCCCCGACCGGCCCCGGCGCGTCCGGCCCCCCGGGCACGTAACCGCTCGCGCGAACGGGGTCGTACCGCTCGCGCGAACGCGGGGCCTCCCCGAGCGCGCGGACCTCCCCGCGAACGGGAGCCGCCCGCAGCGGGTCGCTGGAACCCGCGGGAACCGGAGCCCTACGCTCCGGCCTATGAGCACTTCCGAGAGCACGTCCGAGAGCACGTCACAGAACATTTCCCGGGGCCTGGCCCGGGACGCGCGGGAGTCGGCCGCCGAGGACGCTCCGCAGCCCGCGTACGTCCGCCTCCAGGTGGAGCTGGTGGTGGAGGTCACCGACCTGGAAGCCCTCACCGGCACCGCCCTGGAAGCGGTCGCCGCCGAGTACGAGGACGCCCTCCCCGACCCCGACGACGACGGGGCGGACCAGGAGCGCAGGCATGCCGAGTCCCTTGTCCGGGCAGACGCCGCAGAGGCGCTCGCTTCGCTGATCGACCCGTTCGACCTGGTCAGCGCCGTACCCGGGATCGAGCTCGCGCAGGCATCGTGGAGCAGCGAGGCCGTCGAGCACGACGCGTACGACGGTGAGGACGACGACGCGGACGCCTACGAGTACTACGACGAGGACGACGAGGAGAGCGGGAGGGAGTAGCCGGTGCCCGGCCCCGGCTCCGCACCGGGGCCGGGGCCGGGGGCGGCCGCAGCCGAGGAGAATGGAAGGGACGACCACGCGGGCAGCCGTCCGCCGCGACCGTTCCGACCAGTGAGGACGCCGTTTCCGGGCCGCGCGCCGGCCCGGACCGGAACCGCACCGGGCCGGACACGCGGAGGCGGGAACCAAGGCCGCCGGGGACGCGTCGATGAGTGGTGTTCCCCACATCCCGTACGGATGTGGAACGGATCGCCACCGACCGGGGTTCTGGAACATTGACGGGGACCCGCATCTGGCGGCGCCGTTACGGGGATTTTGGGGAATTGGCAACGATGGAGAAGCGTGTGATCACGGACAGCAAGCGGCGCAAGGGCCTCATGGCCGCGTCCGCCCTGCTCGGCGGCGTGCTGGTGCTCTCGGCGTGCAGCGGCGGCGACGATTCGAGTCCCACGGGTGCCGGCAGCTCTCAGAAGTCCCAGACCGCGGTCGACGAGGCCGCCGCCCAGGACGTGTCCGAGGCCCAGATATCGATCGAGCCGAAGAACGGCTCCACCAACGCCAGCATCAACAACGCGGCCAAGGTCACCGTCGCCAAGGGGACGCTGACCACCGTCACCATGACGACCGCCGCCGGGGACCCCGTCGAGGGCACGCTCGCCGCGGACGGGAAGAGCTGGAAGCCCTCCGCCCAGCTGGAGCGCTCGACCACGTACAAGGTCATCGCCTCGGCGAAGGACTCCCAGGGCCGTGAGGCGCACGAGAACGGTTCCTTCACGACCGTCTCGCCCGACAACAGCTTCATCGGGAACTTCACCCCCGAGGACGGCTCCACCGTCGGCGTCGGCATGCCGGTCTCGATCAACTTCAACAAGGCGATCACCGACAAGGCGGCCGTCCAGGCCGGTATCACGGTCACGTCGAGCAGCGGCCAGGAAGTCGAAGGCCACTGGTTCAACTCGCAGCGCCTCGACCTCCGCCCCGAGGACTACTGGACGAGCGGCTCCACCGTCACGCTGAAGCTCGCGCTGGACGGTGTCGAGGGCGCGGACGGCGTCTACGGCGTGCAGCAGAAGACGGTCACGTTCAAGGTGGGCCGCAACCAGGTCTCCACCGTCGACGCCAAGGCGCACACCATGACCGTCACCCAGGACGGGAAGACGATCAAGACGATCCCGATCTCCGCCGGTTCGCCCGACAACCCCACGTACAACGGCCAGATGGTGATCTCCGAGAAGTACAAGGAGACCCGGATGGACGGCGCCACCGTCGGCTTCACCGACGACGACGGCAAGGGCGAGTACGACATCAAGGACGTCCCGCACGCCATGCGGCTCTCCAGCTCCGGCACCTTCGTGCACGGCAACTACTGGGGCAGCTCCAGCATCTTCGGCTCGGCCAACACCAGCCACGGCTGCGTCGGCCTCCAGGACGTCAAGGGCGCCGGCGACGCCGACCAGCCCGCCGCGTGGTTCTACAACCACTCGATCATCGGCGACGTCGTCATCGTGAAGAACTCCCCGGACAAGACCATCGCCCCCGACAACGGTCTCAACGGCTGGAACATGAGCTGGTCGGAGTGGACCGCCGACTCGGCGGCCTGATCCCCGGCCCCCCGCTTCTCCCCCCACCCGAGGGCGGTGGCACCCCGGTCCGCACGGACCGCCAGTGCCACCGCCCTCGGGCGTTGGTGGGGGTTCCTGATGCTTCGCGAAGCTTGCGTACCGGCCCCGGAGTTCCCGGCCCGACAGGTTCTCATCCTGCTCTCATGATGGCCTTAACTCACCATCACGCCCGGTCCATAGGTTCGCGGCATGTTCTTCACCTACCTCCGGCGCGAGCTGCGCCGTCGCAGAAAGGCGGCGCTCGTCGTCGCCTCGGGGCTCGCCCTCGGCATTGCGCTGGTCATCGTCGTCAGCTCGGTCACCGCCGGGATGGGCAAGGCCCAGGACAAGGTCCTGGAATCGCTGTACGGCCTCGGCACGGACATGACCGTGACCAAGGCCGCCGCCGCCCAGGGCACCGCGGGCGCCCAGGAGCGCCCGAAGTTCAACTTCGACGCCAAGGACAGCGACGACGACGCGACGCAGAGCACCGACCGCGTCATGGTCCAGGGCTTCCAGACCCTGGCCGACTCCACCGTCACCAAGGTCGGGCAGCAGTCCGGCGTGGCGACCGCGGTCGGCGGACTGAGCCTGAACGTCCTCAAGGTCGACGGCCAGTTCAAGCGCGGCGAGTTCAAGCAGGACCAGTCGTCCGGCAGCGGCGGCGGCCAGGGCGGCTTCGGCGGCCAGGGCGGCGGCGGTGGCGCTCCGCAGGGCCGTGTCGAGGGCGGCGGCGCCTCCTTCGACGTCAACTCCTTCACCGTGTACGGCACCGACGTCGCGCACCTGGACCTCGGTCCGCTGACCTCCTCCGAGATCACCAAGGGCCGTACCTTCAAGTCCACGGAGACGAACGGCAAGGTCGCGATCGTCGACGCCTCCTACGCCAAGGAGAAGTCGCTCGCGGTCGACAAGACCGTCACCATCTCCGGCACCAAGTTCACGATCATCGGTGTCTCCACCGCCAGCAGCGGTGACGCCGCCGCGAACGTCTACATCCCGCTCCAGCAGGCCCAGACGCTCTCGGACTCGAAGGCCAAGGTCACCACGGTCTACGTGAAGGCCAAGGATTCCACGGCCATCGACAGCGTCAAGTCGGCCATCCAGAAGAACATCTCGGGTACCACCGTCACCACCTCCGCCGACCTGGCCGACACGGTCTCCGGCTCCCTCTCCACCGCCTCCGACCTGGCTTCCAGCGTCGGCAAGTGGCTCTCCATCGTCGTCCTGATCGCCGCCTTCGTGGTGGCCGGCCTGCTCACCTCCTCGGCGGTCAGCCGCCGCGTCCGCGAGTTCGGCACCCTGAAGGCCCTCGGCTGGAAGAGCGGCCGGGTCACCCGCCAGGTCGTCGGCGAGGCGCTCGTCAACGGCCTCATGGGCGGTGTCCTCGGCATCGCCGTCGGCCTGGCCGGCGCGTACATCGTCACCGCGATCAGCCCCACCCTCACCGCGGAGCTCGGCTCCGGCGGTGGCGGCGGTGGCGGCTTCGGCGGCATGGGCGGCGGCGGGATGGGCGGCCCCGGCCGTCAGTCCGCGGCGAAGACCCTGGACATCGCGCTGACCGCACCGGTCTCCCTCTCCACCATCGTGATCGCTGTCGTACTGGCCGTGGCGGGCGGGCTCATCGCCGGCGCGTTCGGCGGCTGGCGCGCCTCCCGGCTGCGCCCGGCCGACGCCCTGCGCCGCGTCGAGTAGTCACCGGCTCCACGACCTCAACTTCCGTACGTACAGCAGGAGTCCACACGTGTATCAGCTCAGAGGCGTCACCAAGCGCTACATGCGGGGAAAGACCAAGGTCGACGCGCTCGCCGGGGTCGACCTGACCATCGAGGACGGCGGCCGGCTCGTCATCCAGGGCCCCACCGGCGGCGGCAAGTCCACCCTCCTCCAGATGCTCGGCGGTCTCGACCGGCCGACCGAGGGCACCATCGAGCTCGACGGCGTCGACCTCGCCAAGCTCTCCGAGGCGAAGCTCACCAAGGTCCGGGCCGAGTCCATCGGCTTCGTCTTCCAGAGCTTCAACCTGATCCCGACGCTCACCGCCGCCGAGAACGTCGAGACCGCCCTGGTCCCGCTCGGGATCGGCGCCAAGCTCCGCCGCGAGCGGGCCATCGAGGCGCTGGAGTCGGTCGGCCTCGGCGACCGCCCCACCCACCTGCCGAGCGAGATGTCCGGCGGGCAGCAGCAGCGCGTCGCCATCGCCCGCGCGCTCGTCAAGAAGCCCAAGGTGCTCCTCGCCGACGAGCCGACCGGCAACCTCGACGAGTCCATGCGCGACGAGATCATGACGCTGCTCGAAGGGCTCTGGAAGGAGCTCGGGCTGACCTTCGTCATGGTCACCCACGACAGCTCCCTCGCCCGCAAGGCCCCGCGCCTCGCCACCATCCGCAAGGGCAAGGTCACCATCACGGAGAACGCCGCCGCCTGACCCGGCCGACCCGTACCAAGGACGCGCCGACCACCTCCGGGTGGCCGGCGCGTCCGCGTGTGCGGGACCGAAGCCGGCCCGGCACATCCTCCGCGGGAGCCGCCCCCGTGATTCCGGTCACGTCGCGGGCCGGGCGCACGGGTGGCGGCAAGCCGGTGATCCTTCGGAACCGTACGGCTGTTCGCCGGACCGGTCGGGCAGCGGCCACCGCCCCCGGGTGGCCACTATGTGGATGATCCGGAGGGTGCGCGCCTTCCGGGAGGACACTTGAGCCATACACCGGTTCTGTTCGTCCCCCGCGCGCGACCGCACGCACACGAGGGGCGGCGAGGGCCGGGTGCGCTCTCGGGACGGGCGCGCACGTATCTGCCACTGCTCCATGGAAGGTCTTGATCAGATGTCGGTATCTTCTGAATCCGCGCTCTCGCCCACCGCCGAGAGCCGCGTCATCGAGCCGCTCTACGCGGAGGTCCTCCGCCGCAACCAGGGCGAGAAGGAGTTCCACCAGGCCGTCAGGGAGGTCCTGGAGACGCTCGGCCCGGTGCTCGCCGCACGCCCCGAGTTCGTGGACGCCCGGATCATCGAGCGGCTGTGCGAGCCGGAGCGTCAGCTCATCTTCCGCGTGCCGTGGTCGGACGACAACGGCGACATCCACGTCAACCGCGGCTTCCGCGTCGAGTTCTCCAGCTCGCTCGGCCCGTACAAGGGCGGACTGCGCTTCCACCCCTCGGTCAACCTCGGCATCGTCAAGTTCCTCGGCTTCGAGCAGATCTTCAAGAACGCCCTCACCGGCATGCCGATCGGCGGCGGCAAGGGCGGCTCCGACTTCGACCCCAAGGGCCGTTCGGACGCCGAGATCATGCGCTTCTGCCAGTCCTTCATGACCGAACTCCACCGCCACCTGGGCGAGTACACCGACGTTCCCGCCGGTGACATCGGCGTCGGCGGCCGCGAGATCGGCTACCTCTTCGGCCAGTACAAGCGGATCACCAACCGCTACGAGTCCGGCGTCCTCACCGGCAAGGGCCTCGGCTGGGGCGGCGCGCAGGCGCGTACCGAGGCCACCGGCTACGGCTGCGTCATGTTCACCTCCGAGATGCTGCGCGTCCGGGGCGAGTCGCTGGAGGGCCAGCGCATCGCCGTCTCCGGCTCCGGCAACGTCGCCATCTACGCCATCGAGAAGGCCCAGCAGCTCGGCGCCACCGTCGTCACCTGCTCCGACTCCAGCGGCTACGTCGTGGACGAGAAGGGCATCGACCTCGACCTGCTCAAGGAGATCAAGGAGCAGGACCGGGGCCGGGTCTCCGACTACGCCGAGCGCCGCGGCGCCTCCGCCACCTTCGTGGCGGGCACCGGCCTGTGGACCGTGCCGGTCGACGTCGCGCTGCCCTGCGCCACGCAGAACGAGCTGCACGAGGAGGACGCCCGCGCGCTCGTGCGCAACGGCGTGAAGGCGGTCGCCGAAGGCGCCAACATGCCGACCACCCCGGAGGCCGTCCGCGTCTTCCAGGAGGCGGGCGTCGCGTTCGGCCCCGGCAAGGCGGCGAACGCCGGCGGCGTGGCCACCAGCGCGCTGGAGATGCAGCAGAACGCCTCCCGCGACTCGTGGAGCTTCGCCCACACCGAGGCGCGCCTGGAGGAGATCATGCGGCACATCCACGACTCCTGCTACACCACCGCCGAGCGCTACGGCAGCCCGGGCAACTACGTGGTCGGCGCCAACATCGCCGGCTTCGAACTGGTCGCCGAGGCGATGCTGGCCCAGGGCCTCATCTGACGGGTGACGGCTGACGGGTGGCGGGTGACCGTTTCCCGGCCGGGGGCCGGTTCCGCGCGTGCGTGTGCGCGTGGAACCGGCCCCCGGTGCTTGGACGGTGAGGCGGCGGCCGGGTCGGGCGCGGACGGTGCGAGGGGGCCTCGGAGGCCCCAGGGGGTTGCACTGTTTCTCCGTCAGCAGATCCGCCGAGGGCACAGCGCTGTACGCCCCACGGGCGCGGCGCCGCTCCTACGCTTGAGCGATGACGAACCGAGCGAGGGACACCAGCCCGTACGAACCCGGCCTGCGCCGCCTCCCGCGTGGCGCCCGGGTGATACCCCTGCGACCGGTCCCGGCGACCCCGCCGTCCGTGACCCGGCCGTCCGCGACGCCGGCTCCCGCGCCGGACGCGCCCCGGGAGCCGCTGCTGCGCGACCTCGTCGGGGAGGTGCTGCGCCAGGAGCGCCTCTCCCAGGAGCGGACGCTGAAGGACGTCGCGGACGCGGCGCGGATCTCCTTCGCGTACCTCTCCGAGCTGGAACGGGGCCGCAAGGAGGCGTCCTCCGAGGTGCTCGCCTCCGCCGCGCACGCCCTGGGGCTCGGCCTCGCCGACGTGCTCGGCCGGGCGGCGTCGGAGCTGGCCCGCCGGAGCGCCTTCCGTGCGGCGGCGCGCGCGACCGGGCTCGTACCCTCCCGCGCGATACCCAGGACGCAGGTGCGGCTGGCCGCCTGACGGGGCGACGGCTCGTCCGCCGCCGAGGGCGTCCCGGGCGGCACCGTAAAATCCCGTGGCGAGCGAGCACGGAGATCACGGGGGACGGGGCACATGGGCGACAGCGCGGACGGCATACCGGCGACGGCCGGGGGACCGGCGTCGGATCAGGCGCAGGTATCGGATCAGGTACAGGTATCGGATCCGGTGCAGGCGTCGGATCCGGTGCAGGCGTCGGAGAGTTCCTCCCCGGCCGCGCCCAGGAACCGGGCGGCGACGGTCAGCGGGTTCTTCGCGCTGGGCGCCGTCGGTGCCATCGGGAACTTCGCCACCGGCATCGCGCTGATCAACCCGCCCGTTTTCATCGCCCTCGCGGTCCTGTGCGCGCTGATCGCCATCCCCGCCGGACACGTGGGCCGCTCCCGGGGCAAGCGCCTGGGCGGCGCCGGGCGCGGGGTCGCCCTGGCGTCGGTCCTGACGGGCTGGCTGGTGCTGTTCCTCTGCCTGCTCGGGCTGCTGGCCCTCGTCGGCCTCGTCGCCGGATTCGCCGCGCTCACCGACAACGGCTGACCCGTTCCGGGCAGTTCTCCCGGAACGACGAAGAGGGGCGCCCGTGGTGGACGCCCCTCGTCGAGGAGGACTGCCGGACCGGACCCGGGGCCCGGCACGGCCGGGATCAGCTGTCCGCGCGGGCCACGCCGATCGGGCAGGAGACTCCGGTGCCGCCGATACCGCAGTAGCCGCCCGGGTTCTTCTCCAGGTACTGCTGGTGGTAGCCCTCGGCCGGCCAGAAGGTGCGGCCCTCGGCGGGCAGGATCTCGGTGGTGATCGAGCCGTATCCGGAGCCCGTCAGGACCTTCTGGTACGCCTCGCGGGACGCGGCGGCGTCCTCGGCCTGCTCGGCGGAGTGGGTGTAGAGCGCGGAGCGGTACTGCGTACCCACGTCATTGCCCTGGCGGAAGCCCTGGGTCGGGTTGTGCGACTCCCAGAACAGCTTCAGCAGTTCGGTGTACGGGACGACCTCGGGGTCGAAGACCACGCGCACGGCCTCCGTGTGACCGGTCTGGCCGGAGCAGGTCTCCTCGTACGTGGGGTTCTCGGTGTAGCCGCCCTGGTAGCCGACGAGCGTCGTCCAGACGCCCTCCGTCTGCCAGAACTTGCGCTCGGCGCCCCAGAAACAGCCCAGCGCGAAGTCGGCGACCTCCAGGCCCTCCGGGTACGGGCCCTGCAGCGGGTTGCCGAGCACGATGTGACGGTCGGGCACCGCGAAGGTCGGGGTCGGGCTGCCCTTCAGGGCCTGCTCGGGGGTGGGGAGCACGGGTGTACGGCCGAACAACATGATCGGTCCTCCTTCTGCGGGGCGGTATGGGGGACAACATCTCCGTACCGCCCCGCATTCCTCACCGCCGGGCGGCTCAGGAGGCCCGTGCCGCCGCCTTCACGGACAGGTCGCGGAGGTGGCAGTAGCTCGCCGCCGGGTCCCCCCGGTACGACCACGGCAGCGAGCCGACGTACCCGTCCACCAGCTTGAACTGCTCCACCGCCGCCTCGTCGCGGTCCTGGAACGAGAGGAAGTACGCCAGCACGTGACGGACCTCCGCGAGGCGCGGGTGGTCGGGGTCGGCGGCGGCGGCGTCCGCGAGCGCGGCGTCCACGCGGGCGAGCACCTCGGGCGTCTTCGTGAAGCCGCCGTCGGAGGTGTCGTCGTGCTCGAAGTGCGCGATCAGCGGGAACACCTTCAGCAGGCTGCCCAGCGGCGCGTTCGAGGCGGCCTCGGCGGCGAAGGCGTGGGCCAGCTCCTCCGAGCCGCGCCACTTCTTGCACCAGTACTGGAGCGCCGAGAAATGCGCCTCGTAGTGGTGGGGCGCACGGGCCGTGATCTCCGTCCAGAGCCGGTCCATCTCCGCGTGCGGGTAGCCCAGCCCCAGCCCGGTCCAGATCTCGGTGATGTACGGAGTGGGGTCGGCGGGGTTCAGCTCGGCGGCGCGGGCTATCTCCTCGCGGGAGCGGGCCAGGACGGTGTGGAACCCCTGGAACTGCTCGCCCGTCGTGTACTCGGCCCGCTTCGCGCCCCGGATGTTCCAGGCCAGCGAGACGGTGCTGCGCGCCCGCACCACCGCCGCGTCCGGGTCGTCGGGACGCGCGGTCTCCCAGGCCAGCAGCCAGGCGTCGTCCTCCGCCGCCTTGTCGCCCAGCGTGTACGCGAACGCGGAGCGGCGCTCCCAGTCCTTGGCCTCGGCCGTCTCCCGCATCAGCTCGGCGGCCGGCTGCCAGTCACCGGCCACCGCGGCGGTGAGAGCGGCGGTCACCACTTCGGGCTGCGGGCCGGGCGCGGTCTTGTCCAGCTGGTCGCGGGGGAGCAGGCCGAGCGCCGCACACTCCTCGGGCAGTTCGTACGCGTCGGCGTCCGCCTTGGCCTTCGCGTTCACCTCGCGCCAGCCCTCGGCGGCTCCCGTCGCGATCGCCTTGCCGAAGAAGAGCACGATGGCCAGGGCGAGAAGGACGATGAGGGTCAGGACGACCCAGAGCAGTGTTGTCACGTCATGTCTCTCTGTGAATCCGTACGGTGATCAGAAGTGTGGGATCCGGGGCAGGCTGCCGGGCAGGCCGGGTACCGGGGTCGTTCAGCCCTCGGCCTTCAACCGGCGGTACCGGCGGCCGGCGAGTCCGGGGAATCCGGCAGGTCCGGTGACCCCGGCAGGTCCGGCAGGTCCGGTGCCCCGGGCGAGTCCGGGGCGTCCGGCGAGGCGGCGGACGACGGCGCCGGGGCGAGCAGGGCGCGCAGTGCGGCCGTCTCGGGGATGTCGGCCACCGCGGCCTCCACGGCGGCCTCGACGTCGGGCTCGGTGCCGTCCGGAAGCGGGACGACACGCGCCGCGGCCGGCTCCGACCAGGAGAACTCCCAGGTCAGCCGGGAGTCGGCGGCGAGCTCGGCCAGCGTCATCGCCTTCACGCCGCCGAGGAGGGCGGGCCGCGCGAACTCGCGGAAGGCCCGCCCCTTGGCGGCGGCGGCCTGCTCCGAGAGCGGCAGCCGCCGCGCCAGCTTCCAGAGCTGACCGTCCTCGATCACCTTCAGCAGCGCGGCGAGCGTCGGCGGCGCCTGCGTGTACATGGCCAGTGCGCGGTGCACGGGGGAGTCCGCCGAGTGCAGCCGCGCGTCCATGGACGCGTCCAGCAGCTCCTGCCAGCCGGCCGCGCGCGGCAGCGAGCGCACCCCGTCGACCAGCGCCACGTCCTCCAGGGCCGCCAGCGTCCGGTCCCTGTCGGCGAGCAGCCCGGACGCGGCGCCCTTGCCCTCGTCGGTGCGGTTGTCGGGGGCCAGCGCCTCGACGCGGCGCACGCGCTCCTGGACCGGCGGGTGCGAGTCGTAGCGGGAAGCGGCCCCGGCGGGCAGTCCGGCGGGCAGTCCGGCGGGCAGTCCGGCGCGCATCGAGGCGAGTTCCAGTTCGCGCGCCGCCAGCATCCTGTCGAAGCCGCCGAACACCTCGCCGCGCGGCGGCAGCAGGTCCGCGGGCAGCCCGAGCGTCGCGTACCGATCGAGGTAGAAGTCGTGGGCGGCACGCAGCCCGGGGATCTCGCGCAGCGCCGACGCGGTGGCGTCGCGCCCCGTGATCCGGGCCGCCGCCGCGTCCGCCGCGAACTCCTGGCGGCGGGCGCCCGCGAGCGTCGCCCAGAAGTAGAACCGGGCGTACAGCCCGTACACCTTCGCCATCGCGCGGAAGCTGATGCCCGCCCGGCCCGGGTCGGTCTCCGTGCGCTCCTTGCCCTTGGCGACAGCGCGGTCGGACTTCTTACGCAGCCGCGCGCGCTCGCGGTCCGCCGTCCTGCCGGCACGTTCCTCGAACCGGGCGATGGTACGCAGCACCTGGGTACGGCCCCGGACGGTGATTCCGGCCAGCCGGGTGTCGGCGTGCGAGTAGTGGCCGAGTTCGTGGGCGAGCACCGAGCGCAGCTGCGCCTCGCTGAGTCCCTGGACGAGCGGGACGCCGAGGTGGAGGGCGCGCGGGCCGGGCAGCATGCCGAGGAAGCGGGAGCGCTCGGAGACGGCGGCGCCGACGTCTCCGGTGAGCACGATCCGGTCCGGGGCCCGGGTCCCCACGGCGTCGGCGAGCTCCCGCACCGTACGCCAGAGCGCCGGCTCCTCGGCGTCGGAGACCTCCAGCCCGACGGGTTCCTCGCCGTGCGGTGTCCGGAGCATCAGGAAGCCCTGGACGATCGGCGCGGCCACCAGCGCCGACAGGAGGTACGCCTTCAGCAGGTTGGGACCGCGCAGGCCGGCCAGGGCGAGGGACACGTCGGCGGCGAGGATCGCCGAGAGGAGCAGCAGCCCGAAGACGTAGAAGCCGGCGAGCAGGACGAGGGCGCGCAGCGCGCGCAGGGTTGCGCCCACGGAAATGGTTCCCCCCACGGGAATCGGGCATCAGCAGCTGAATGTGACAGACCACGAACAACGACAGAGTGCGAGGTCAAAAGGTTGTGGGGGGTAAACGGATCGTGTCCCACCGGTGATCTGACAGGTGGGACACGATGCGGTGCCGGAGAGTCGGTGGGCGGCGGTCCCTACCCGAGCAGTCGCGCCGGGCTGCCGCCGTTCGCCTCGTAGCCGGCCACCGCGAGCGCCCGGTGGACCGCGTACGCGCCGGCCGGGTCCTCGGCCTCGGTCCAGGGCAGCGCCCCGACGTACCCGTCGACGCGGACGAACTGGTGCATCGCCTCGGACCAGCGCTCCATCCGGACCAGGAACAGCACCAGCAGATGCCGGACATGGGCGAGCATCGGGTCGTCCTGGCTCGCCGAGTGCACCGCGAACAGCGCCCCCTCGACGGCCTTCGTCACCGCCGCGCTCCGGTAGAAGCTGGGCGTCAGGTTCACCTCGGGCAGGTTGTCGTAGAGCGAGAACAGCGGCAGCGCGGCCAGCAGCGAGCCCTCCGGCGCGCGCGCGGCGGCGGAGGTGGCGAACCGGTCGGCCAGCTCGCGCGAGCCGTGCCACTTCGTGGACCAGAAGTGCAGCGCCGCCAGATGTGCGCCGAAGTGCGCCGGGGCGCGGTCGACGACCTCGGCCCAGAGCCGGTCGAACTCCTCGGGGGCGTACCCGAGTCCGCGTGCCACCGCCAGCTGCGTGAGATACGGAACGGGGTCGCCCGGCGCGAGCGCCGACGCCTCACCGGCGACCGCGCGCGCCTCGTCCAGCAGCACCCGGAAGTCCTCGCTGCCCACCGCGGCGGACCGCCACGCCCGCTGCACCAGGAAGTCCGCGTGCACCGCCGCCGCCCCCGGGTCCTGCGGCGCCTCGGTACGCCACGAGCGCAGCCATGCACCGCCCACACCGGGCCGTTCGCCCAGTTCGAGCGCGGCTGCCCCTGCGAACGCCTGTACCCGCTGCCACCGGATCTCGCCCTCCTCCGGTGTACCGGCGAGCAGTTGGGCCGCCGCCCGCCACTCCTGGGTGGTCTGCACCTTGCGGAGCACGTCGACCAGATCCTGGTCGGGGCCGGGCAGCCGCCCGTCCAGCAGCTCCTGCCGTACGAAGCCGTACGTCTCCGGGTCGGCCGCGTCCGGCGAACCGGGCGTCGCGAGCCGGATGCCGCCGCCCCGGCGGCGCCACAGGAACGGGCCGAGCACCGCCGTGATCATGCAGAGCACGAGCAGCAACCACAGAATCTCCATGGACCCATTGTCCCCGTACGGCGGAGCGTCCGGTGCGGGCCCCCGCGACGAACTACGCTCGGGCCTCATGACCGACCAGCACAGCTTCGAGACCCTCGCGATCCACGCGGGAAACACCGCCGATCCGCTCACCGGCGCCGTCGTTCCGCCCATCTACCAGGTGTCCACGTACAAGCAGGACGGTGTCGGCGGACTGCGCGGGGGATACGAGTACAGCCGCAGCGCCAACCCGACGCGCACCGCCCTGGAGGAGAACCTGGCGGCGCTGGAAGGAGGCCGCCGCGGACTGGCCTTCGCCTCCGGACTCGCCGCCGAGGACTGCCTGCTCCGCACGCTGCTCACCCCCGGCGACCACGTGGTGATCCCCAACGACGCCTACGGCGGCACCTTCCGGCTGTTCGCCAAGGTCGCGTCGCGCTGGGGCGTGGAGTTCTCGGTGGCCGACACCTCGGACGTGGCCGCGGTGCGTGCCGCGATCACCCCGCGCACCAAGGCGGTCTGGGTCGAGACGCCGTCCAACCCGCTGCTCGGCATCACCGACATCGCGGCCGTCGCGGACGTGGCCCGCCAGGCCGGTGCCCGGCTGGTCGTCGACAACACCTTCGCCAGCCCCTACCTCCAGCAGCCGCTGGCGCTGGGCGCGGACGTCGTGGTGCACTCCACCACCAAGTACATGGGCGGCCACTCCGACGTGGTCGGCGGTGCGCTGATCGTCGACGACGCCGGTCTCGCCGAGGAGTTGGCCTTCCACCAGAACGCGATGGGCGCGGTCGCCGGTCCGTTCGACGCCTGGCTGGTCCTGCGCGGCATCAAGACCCTCGCCGTGCGCATGGACCGGCACACCGAGAACGCCGGCCGGATCGCCGAACTGCTCACCCGGCACCCCGAGGTGACGCAGGTCCTCTACCCCGGACTGCCGGACCACCCGGGCCACGAGGTCGCCGCCAAGCAGATGCGGGCGTTCGGCGGGATGGTCTCCTTCCGCGTGCGCGGCGGCGAGGAGGCGGCCGTGAAGGTCTGCAACCGCGCGAAGCTGTTCACCCTCGGCGAGTCGCTGGGTGGCGTCGAGTCGCTCCTGGAGCACCCGGGCCGGATGACCCACGCCTCCGCCGCCGGCTCCCCGCTGGAGGTCCCCGCCGACCTGGTGCGGCTCTCCGTCGGCATCGAGAACGGCGACGACCTGCTGGCCGACCTCGCCCAGGCGCTCGGCTGACGCACAACTCCGTTACGGCGAGGAGGCGTTGCCCGTCACCTCGCCGTCCTGTGCGACGGGGGGTGTTGCCCGCCCTCCCGCGCGACGCCCGTCGGTACGACCGGTGCCGGGGAAGCCTTTCCCCGGCACCGTACTCCCGGACACCCGCAGACACCGCAGAACATCCGGCAGGCCCCCGGGTCCGAGCGGATCCGAGCAGCTCTCGCCCGCTCAGACGGCGGACTTCACGTCCTCGTCGTCCAGCGAGGCCCTGATCTGCTCACGCAGTTCGGGGCCGTCCTTGTGTTCGTGCACCGAGACGGCGTGCTCGGCCGCTGCCCGGACGACCTCGTTCTCCTCGCCGGAGATGGTCAAGGAGCAGCCCGACACGCTCGGATACTTACGGCAGTCGGCGACTTTCCTGGTCATGGCGGCCTCCTCGTTCTTCACGTGGGCCTGTGGTTCCAGGGTAGTTCCCGGTCAGTCGCCCTGCTGCTGGTGAGCCGCCTGCCGGAGTGCGAGAGCACCGTTGAAGCGCGTCAGCAGCGTGCAGAAGGTCTCCCGCTCCTCCTCGCTCCAGTCGCCCGTGACCTGCGACATCAGATCGCGGCGGGAGGCGCGCACCTCTTCCAGGCGGGCCTGTCCGCGCGGCGACAGCTGGAGCACGACCGCCCGGCCGTCCTCCGGGTGCGAGGTCCGCTTGACCAGCCCGGTGTCCACGAGCGGAGCGACCTGACGGGTCACCGTCGAGGAGTCGATCCCCATGCCCGCGGCCAGCGCCTTCACGCCCATCGGGCCTTCCCGGTCCAGCCGGTTCAGCAGCAAGTAGGCGGCCCGGTCCATCGAGTTGCGGACCTTGCCGATGCCGCCGAGACGGGTCTGCTCGGCACGCCGGGCGAAGACCGCCACCTGGTGCTGGAGCGTGTCGAGGACGACGGGGTCGGAACCCTGTGAAGGGGAGACGTCGTCCCCGGAAGGAGACGCAGCATTCGTCATGTCCTGAGGGGGCATGGCCAATAGCTCTCTTCGTGCGGTGTCGGATGGGTGGAGGACACAGTACGCGGCGATGCGGGCGGGTGTGTCCACGGTGGGCAAATCCGACGATCCGAGAACAGGCGGGGTGCCGGGGCGGGCGGGCCGCCGGACCACTCGGCGGGCGGCACGGCGGCGAGCTGCGAGACTGGCGGTCATGAGCTTCCGTACGTCCGCACCCCACCCGCCGCTGATTCTCGACGACGTCCGGGGCGCACAGAAAATACTGTCCGGTGTGGCCAGAACGACCGTGATGGAGGGCAGCCGTCACCTGTCGGAGCTCGTCGGCGCCCCCGTCCAGTTCAAGTGCGAGAACCTCCAGCGCACCGGCTCCTTCAAGCTGCGCGGCGCCTACGTACGCATCGCGGGCCTCACCCCGGAGGAGCGGGCGGGCGGAGTCGTCGCCGCGAGTGCCGGAAACCATGCGCAGGGTGTCGCACTCGCCTCCTCTCTGCTCGGCGTACGCTCCACGGTCTTCATGCCGGTCGGCGCCCCCCTCCCCAAGGTGGCCGCGACCCGCGAGTACGGCGCCGAGGTCCGGCTGCACGGCCAGGTCGTCGACGAGACCCTCGCCGCCGCCCAGGAGTACGCCGAGCGGGCCGGGGCGGTCTTCATCCACCCCTTCGACCACCCCGACATCATCGCGGGCCAGGGCACCGTCGGCCTGGAGATCCTCGAACAGTGCCCCGAGGTCCGCACCATCGTCGTCGGCATCGGCGGCGGCGGACTGGCCGCCGGCATCGCCGTCGCCGTCAAGGCGCTCCGCCCCGACGTGAAGATCATCGGCGTGCAGGCGGCGGGCGCCGCCGCGTACCCGCCCTCCCTCGCCGCCGGGCACCCGGTCGCCCTGGAGACGACGCCGCAGACGATGGCCGACGGCATCAAGGTCGGCCGCCCCGGCGACGTACCGTTCGGCCTGATCCAGGAGCTGGTGGACGAGGTCCGCACCGTCACCGAGGACGAACTCTCCAGCGCCCTGCTGCTCTGCCTGGAACGGGCCAAGCTCGTCGTCGAACCCGCGGGAGCCAGCCCCGTCGCCGCGATCCTCAGCGACCCGAAGTCCTTCCGGGGGCCGGTCGTCGCCGTGCTCTCCGGCGGAAACGTGGACCCGCTGCTCATGCAGCGCACCCTCCGTCACGGCATGGCCGCGGCCGGGCGCTATCTGAGCCTGCGGGTGCGGATGGTGGACCGGCCCGGCGCGCTGGCCGCCCTGCTGGCCACCCTCTCCGGCGCCGACGCGAACGTGCTCGACATCAGCCACGTACGGACCGAGCCGCGCCTCGGCCTCACCGAGGCGGAGGTCGAACTGCACCTGGAGACCAAGGGCCCCGAGCACTGCGAGGAGGTCGCCTCGGTCCTCCGCGCCGCCGGGCACCTCATCGTCGAGTGAGGCGGGGCCGCCTTCGGACAGGGCCGCGCCCGGCCGTCCCCCTCGGGTGTGAATTGTCCGTAACGCCCTAGGATGCGCATCGTAAGGATGTGAACGGACAACCGGTCCGTCCGACAGCCGACGGTCCCACAGCAGACGGGGGGTACCTCCTGTGCCAGGTGCGATCCACGCGGAAGGTCTGGTCAAGACCTTCGGCGACGTACGAGCGCTGGACGGCGTCGATCTCGACGTCCCCGAGGGAACGGTCCTCGGCCTCCTCGGCCCCAACGGCGCGGGCAAGACCACCGCGGTACGCGTCCTCACCACCCTGCTGCAGCCCGACAGCGGCCGGGCCGAGGTCGCGGGCATCGACGTCCTGGCCAAGCCCAACGAGGTACGCCGCTCCATCGGGCTGTCCGGGCAGTTCGCCGCGGTCGACGAGTACCTGACCGGCCGCGAGAACCTGCAGATGGTCGCCCGGCTCTACCAGATGCGCGCCCGCGACGCGAAGAAGCGGGCGGACGAGCTGCTGGAGCGGTTCCACCTCACCGACGCGGCCGACCGGACCGCCAAGACGTACTCGGGCGGCATGCGGCGCCGGCTCGACCTCGCGGCGGCCCTCGTGGTCCGGCCGCCGGTCATGTTCATGGACGAGCCGACCACCGGCCTCGACCCCCGCAACCGCCAGCAGCTCTGGGAGGTCATCGAGGAGCTCGTCGGTGGCGGAACGACTCTGCTGCTGACCACGCAGTACCTCGAAGAGGCCGACCACCTCGCCCACGACATCTGCGTCATCGACCACGGCAAGGTCATCGAACGCGGCACGTCCGACCAGCTCAAGGCCCGTACCGGGGGCGAACGCGTCGAGGTCGTCGTGCACAGCCCGGAAGAGATCGAACCCGCCCGCGAGGCGCTCTCCCGGTACGGCAAGGGCGAGGTCACCGTCGTCCGGCACATGCGCAAACTCACCATCCCGGTCACCGGCGGCGCCAAGCTCCTCGCCGAGGTCATCCGGGACCTGGACGGCCGGAACGTCGAGATCGACGACATCGGGCTGCGCCGCCCCACCCTGGACGACGTCTTCATCTCGCTCACCGGCCACGCGGCCGAGGCCGAGGCCGGGAACGGCGGCGGGGGCGGGGAGAACGGACAGAGGCGCAACGGAGGGGGCGGCTCGACGGCGGCTTCCGCCGGGCCCGGGAACACGAAGGAGGACGCACGGTGACCACCCGCACGGAAGAGGTCCGGACGAGCCTGGCCCCCCGCCCGTCCGGCGGCATCGTCCAGTCGGCCGGCGACTCCCTGGTGATCGCCAAGAGGAACCTCATCCGGATGACCCGCATCCCCGAGGTGGTTCTCTTCGGGCTGATCCAGCCGATCATGTTCGTGGTGCTGTTCAGCTACGTCTTCGGCGGCTCGATGAACGTGGGCGGCTCGACCTCGCCGGAGGTCTACCGCAACTTCCTGATGGCCGGAATCTTCGCCCAGACCGTCACCTTCGCCACGGCGGGAGCCGGTGCGGGCATCGCCGACGACATGCACAAGGGCCTCATCGACCGGTTCCGCTCCCTGCCGATGGCCCGGGGCGCGGTCCTCACCGGGCGTACCATTGCCGACCTCGTACAGACCACCTTCACCGTGATGGTGCTGGTGGTCGTGGCCCTGCTGGTCGGCTGGCGCATCCACGAGGGCATCTGGAAGGCCCTGGGCGCGTTCGGCCTGCTCCTGCTGCTCGGGTACGCCTTCTCCTGGATCGGCGCCCTCATCGGGCTGACCGTACGCACCCCCGAGGCGGCGACCTCCGGTGGCCTGATCTGGCTCTTCCCGGTGACCTTCATCTCCAACGCCTTCGTGGACTCCAGCCAGATGGCGTCCTGGCTCCAGCCGATCGCCGACTGGAACCCGTTCAGCGCGACGGTGCAGGCGTGCCGCGTGCTGTTCGGCAACCCGGGCGTCTCCCCGTCCGACGCCTGGCCGATGCAGCACCCCGTCTGGGCCTCGCTGATCTGGTCCGTCGTGATCACCGTGGTCTTCCGCACGCTGGCGGTCCGCAAGTACCGCCGGGCGGCCGTCTGAGGCCGGCGCGGCCCGCGGGACCTCCTCACGCGAAAGCCCCGGCCGGCGGACTCCTCGGGAGTCCGCCGGCCGGGGCTTCGTGCGTCGCGGCGCGACGCGGGAGGCCGGCTCAGCCGGTGTACGGCTTGGCCGAGAGGATCTTCACCGCGGCCTTCTTGCCGTTGGGCAGCTCGTACTCCGCGTCGTCGCCCGTGCGCTTGCCGTTGACGCCCCTGCCGAGCGGCGACTGCGGCGAGTACGTCTCGATCTCCGTGCTCGCGTACTCACGGGAGGCGAGCAGGAAGGTCACCGTGTCGTCCTCGTCGCCGTCGAAGGCGATCGTCACGACCATGCCGGGCTCGACCACACCGTCGTCGGCCGGCGCCTCGCCGACCTTCGCGTGCTCCAGGAGCTGGGTGAGCTGGCGCACCCGGAGCTCCATCTTGCCCTGCTCTTCCTTGGCCGCGTGGTACCCGCCGTTCTCGCGGAGGTCGCCCTCCTCACGGGCCGCCGCGATCTTTACGGAGATCTCCGTGCGCGCGGGACCAGACAGGTACTCCAGCTCGGCCTTGAGCTGGTTGTACGCCTCCTGCGTGAGCCAGGTGACGTTTTCGCTGGTCTGGGTCACAGGTGCTCCTCGTCGGTGCTGGGAATACAAAGCATCGCCCTACCCCGAGCTTGTTCCCTCACGGGTGGGCGAAACCACGAGCCTAACAATTTCCCGGGCAAAGGGGGAGAAGGTTACCCGGTGCCGATGGAGGCGTGGCGGACAGTACGGGCGGCACGGAGTGCGGGGGACACGCGGGGCGGTCCGCGGCGAGCGGAACGCCGGGGGCTCAGCCCGCCGAGCCGCCGCTGGTGCAGCCCACCAGCTCCACCGCGCTGGCCCGGGCCGTCGTGCGCAGCGCCACGACCTCGTCGATGCGGCCCACGTGCTGGTCGAAGCGGAAGTCCTTGCGGGCCACCTCGCTGCCCGCCGCGTCCAGGGCGCGCACCGTGCAGAAGCCGCCGGAGTCCTTGTCCTTGTGCACTTCGAGATGGGCCTCGGCCCGCTCGTCGGAGACGACCTTGGACTTGATCAGCTCGGCGCTGATGTCCGTACCGCCGATGTAGTCCACACCGATCCAGACGATCACGCCGACCAGTGCCGCACCGAGGACCGCGCCGATCACCCGCAGCTTGCGGTCGGCCTGCTCGTCCCGGCTCCGGCCGTACCGGCCCTCGGGTGTGGCCTCGCGCAGCGCCGTCATGATCGTTCCTCCTGTGCAGGGAATCGAGGAATTTTCCACCTTCCCGTTCGGTCACTATAGGAGTTGCCCATCGCGACAAATAACTGAGGACCGAGTCTTGACCGAGCAGCTGCGCCTGATGGCCGTTCACGCCCACCCCGACGACGAGTCGAGCAAGGGCGCCGCCACCATGGCCAAGTACGTGTCCGAGGGGGTGGACGTCATGGTCGTCACCTGCACCGGCGGCGAACGTGGTTCCATCCTCAACCCCCGTCTCCAGGGAGACGCGTACATCGAGGAGAACATCCACGAGGTGCGCAGGAAGGAGATGGACGAGGCCCGCGCGATTCTCGGCGTCCAGCAGCAGTGGCTCGGCTTCGTCGACTCCGGCCTCCCCGAGGGCGACCCGCTGCCCCCGCTTCCCGAGGGCTGCTTCGCGCTGGAGGACGAGGAGACCGCCGCGGGGCGCCTCGTGGCGCAGATCCGGTCGTTCCGCCCGCAGGTCGTCACCACGTACGACGAGAACGGCGGCTACCCGCACCCCGACCACATCATGACCCACAAGATCACGATGATCGCGTTCGACGGTGCGAACGACAAGGAGCGCTTCCCCGAGGACGAGTTCGGCCCCGTCTGGGAACCGCTGAAGCTCTACTACAACCAGGGCTTCAACAAGCCCCGCACCCTCGCCCTGCACGAGGCGCTCCTGGCGCGCGGCCTGGAGTCCCCGTACGGCGACTGGCTGAAGCGCTGGGAGGAGACGCAGCACACCGAACGCACCCTGACCACGCACATCCCGTGCGCGGACTTCTTCGAGGTGCGCGACCGTGCGCTCATCGCCCACGCCACGCAGATCGACCCGGAGGGCGGCTGGTTCCGCGTGCCGATGGACGTACAGAAGGAGGTCTGGCCGACCGAGGAGTACGAGCTCGTGAAGGCCGGCGTCGATACCTCCCTCCCCGAGAGCGATCTCTTCGCGGGCATCCGCGACAATGCCTGATATGTACTCCACCCAGGCACTGACGCATCTCGTCCCGCTGGCCGCCGACGAGCTCGACAAGAACAAGGTGACCCCCGGCGTTCTCGGCTTCCTCGTCTTCGCCGCGCTCGCCCTCGGCGTGTGGGCCCTGATGAAGTCCATGAACCGCCACATGGGCCGGGTGAACTTCGAGGAGACCCCGGACGAGGCCGGGGCGGCCGCCGGGACGGGTGCCGAGGCCGGTGCCGTTCCGGGCGCCGCTTCCGCCGGAGCCCGCGGGAAGCAGTAACCGGGCGCCCCGCCCTCGGGGCGACGCCCCGACCCGCCCCGCGCCAGGTCCGTACGGCGCGGGGCGCGCGGTCGTACCCGGGGCGCCCGAGGGTGTGCGGGGCGACCGGGGGTGTCCGGGCCTTCGCCGGCCGTGCAGGAGCCGCTCCACGGGGGCGGGTGCCGGATCACACGTTGAGCCTCACCGCTTCGAACCACTTGTCGTTGTCATAGGCGCCGGCGTAGGTGAGTGCGAGCTGGTCGCCCGGCTTGTCGCATGCGTAGGCGAGCCAGTCGCCGTCGTGGATGTACGCGCTCTGACAGACGGTGCTCTGGCCCTTGTCGACCTGGATGTTGAACCCCCGCATGAAGGGGGCGTCCTTCTCGGTGCTGCCGAGGTAGTGGTCGGCGCCGTCCACGGCTTCCGACCAGGGGTCGGGGAAGTACGGCTCGGTCCCGGATCCCGCGGGGTTGTAGACCATGGCTCTGCCGGCCGTGCCGTTGATCCCGGACACCGCTATGTCGACGGAGGTGATCTGCTCGCCCGAACCTTCGGTGCCCGCGGTATCGCCGTCGCACTCCACGTCGGACCAGCCGTGGTCCCTCGCGTAGAGGCGATAGCAGATGTGCGCTTTGCCCGAGTCCTCCGCGGCCTTCTGCCGCACCACGGTCGCCGCGGTCCGCTCCTGGGCGTCGGTCTCCTTCTCCGCGGAACCGCCGCTCTCCGACCCGCCGTCGCCCGCCTCCTGCGTCGCGGCGGCGGCCGGGGGCGCCGTGGCGGGCGCGGCAGGCGTTGTGGGAGCGGCCTTCGGCGCCTCGGGGGCCGGCGAGGGAGGAGGCGTCAACGTGCCGGCGGCCTCCTGGAGCTTCTCGGTGGTGGTCGAGGCGACGTGGGGCTTGTAGGTGAGCCAGATCATGACGAACGCGATCGTCAGTGTGAGGAGAAGGCTCACGAAGGCCGCCAGCCAGCGGGGCAGGACGCTCCGCTGCACGTAGGTGCCGGCCACGTCCAGCGGTGTGGCACCCGACCGCTGCACCGCCAAGGTGTACGGCCGGTCCTCCTTGGACCCGAACCATTTGATCTGCCGCGGCTTCAGCGTCGCCTTCAGGAACGCCGCGCGTCCCGGCTCGATCTGCACATTGCTCGGATGGATGTCGTACGACAGCTGGTCACCGTTGTCGCTGCCGCGCACCGACGCCGTCAGCTTGGTGTTGCCCAGGTTGTCCACGGCCAGCCTGGGCCGTCCGCGGAAACGGCCCTTCACCGTCGGCGGCACCAGCTCCGCCCGCATCTCCGTGAACGGGGTGACGGTGAGGTTCCCCTCCGGAACCGTGGTGGCCTGCGGATGCTCCGTCGGCGTGACCTTCACCGCGTAAGGATGAGGACCCGCCGCCGCGTCCGGCGTGCGCGGAGGGGAGAACCTCAGCTCGACCTCCCCCGTCGTCCCCGGGAACAACCGCAGTGACGGCGGCTCCACGAGGGCCCAGGGGGCGAGTGAGCCCACCACCTCGAAGCGGTACTCGTCCACCACGTCACCGGTGTTGCGCAGACGCAGCCGCACGGTCGTGCTGTCACCCGGGTCCACAGTCGCGGAGGCGGGTTCGAGAGAGGTCCAAAGGGTCACCCATGGACGCTAAACGCACCGGCGGTGCCGAGTCAGGAAGCCACGGGGCACGATCGGGTGCCCGAAGGGGCGGAGCCGGTTGCCCTCTGCCCGGACGCCGGCCGATCGCCCCTGACGCCATGGCCCCGGTCCGCGGGAGTGGCCTCGGGGGTGTCGAACCGCCGTGCAGGAAGCGGAACTTGAGGGCCCGCTCGCCTGTGCCGGTGGCTGGACCGAGTCCGTTCGGTTCGTGGCGTCGGCCCGGACTCGACCGATGCCGCTTCTCCCGGCCGTCGTCCGGTGCGGCACCAGTGCAAGCACGCGGTGCCGGCGGGTGACTCAAGGAGTGAGCGAGTGGAAGCACCTGTCGTACCAGACGAGCGGACTGCCGCCGCCGGTCACGGTCTCCGCCACCCGGCCCACCAGGATCGTGTGGTCTCCCGATTCGTACTGTGCGTGCGTCTCGCATTCGAGGGTGCACAACGCGCCACGCATCAGGGGCGTCCCATGGCCGGTGCGCACGACGGCGACATCCTCGAACTTGTCGTCCGACGAGCTCGCGAAGCGTTTCGCCAACGCCCCCTGGTCGGAGGCGAGAATGCTCACCCCGAAACGGTGCTCCCGCTGGAATGCCGGGTGACAGCGTGCGCTCCGGGCTATGCAGACCAGCACCAGCGGAGGATCGAGGGAAACGGACGTGAACGAACTCGCTGTGAAACCGTGATCCGTGCCCTGTCTGTCGGACGTCGTCACAATGGCGACTCCCGATGTGAATCGGGCCATGGCGGCACGAAACTCCTGCGAGGTCGCTACGGAGGGTGCGGTCATCAGAACGGTCCCCTTCTTGCATGACGCGGGCCGATGGGGGCAGTGGAGTCGGCCCGGTGGAACGGGAGTTGGCGGGTGTGGTGGTGCCGCGCACCGGCAGGGCGCCGTGCCCGTCGGCACCCTCGCCGAGGGTGCCGACGGGCACGACGTGGAGAGCACGTCCTGTCCTGACCGGAATGAGTTCAGTCCGAAGTCGTCTTCGCCGGGGAGGGAGCTCCCACCTGCCAGTCGACCGGCAGCGGAGTGCCGTTGAGAAGCCAGTCCCCGATGGCCCGCTGCTTGAAGATCACCGGGTTGTGACTGGCGACCGTCCTCGAGTTGCGCCAGTGCCGGTCGAGATCGCGACCGACACTCGTCGCCGAAGCGCCAAGTGCGTCGAACAGCAGGGTCGCCGAGCGGGGTACCAACTCGGAGAGCATCACCTGTGCCTGCTCGGAGCGGATTTCCGCCACAAGATTCGCCTGACGATCCGCCTCCGAATCACGGCCTGCGAGGCCCGTCTCCGAGGCCCGCTGCAACGCCTCCGCCACCCCGCGGGTCAGAGCCCGCGCCGTGTAGGCGATGGCGGAAATCTCCCCCACGACCGATTGGATGTTGGGGTCGTCCTTGGCGAGCGTGGCGGAACTGTGCGAGTAGTTGCGTTGGCGGGTGCGCACCGCCTCGGTGATGTCCCGCTCGACGGCCACCGCGATTCCTGCCTGCACCACCAGCAGAATCCACTGGTAGAGCGGCGTCTGATAGCGAATGCGAGCCTCGAAGGGGGAGACGTCGCGAGGGTCGACCTGGGCCTCGTCGAAGAGCAACGTGCCCGTGCCCGTGGTGCGCTGGCCGAATCCGTCCCAGTCGTCGTGAACGGTGATGCCCGACTGGTGCATCGAGACGAATCCGCCGACGCTCTGGCCCTCGTAGATTCCCGATACGTCCGCCCAGTCCGCGAAGATGGACCCGGTCGTGTAGTGCTTCTTGCCGGAGACCGTCATCCCTTCGCCCCGCCGGGTGAAGAGCGTGTTCTTCTTCCCCATCGCGATCGGGCCCGCCTCCGCCCAGGCGTTGCCCACCACCTGCCCGTCAAGAAGTCGGGGCAGCCACCGCTTGCGATAATCCTCGTCGGGTCGGTGTACCACGTCCTCCACGAAGGCGATGTGGCCCCGCAGGATCTGGGCGATGTTGGAATCGGCCGCGGCCAACTCGATGAGCACGTCTCCCCATTCGGGAATCGTGAGCCCGTCGCCGCCCCATTCCTTCGGTATGCGCAGACGACTGAAACCAGCCTCCGCCACAGCACGCACTTGCTCTCGCGGCAGCTCTCGGTTGCGATCACGTGCGATCGCGCCCTCGGCGATGTCCTTCACCACCGCCAGCACACTCGCCTCGGCCGATGCGGTGCCCGGGATCTCGGATGTCATTTAGCTGGCGTCCTTCCGGGGCTTCCGCACTACCTGCAATGTCGAGTTGCCGAAGGCTTCCGTGTCGGTGTCGAGGCGCGCGAACTCTTCAAAGCCCGCAGCGGTCAACTCGGAGAGCATCGATTCCGGGGAACGCTCGGAGTAGTGCAGCACCTCAAGATCGATGGGCTTGCGCTCGCCGTCGATCTCGACGTACCGGGTGATGGTGCGCCCCGGCACCAGGTCGGCAGCGACCTCGTCGTAGTTCTTGATGGTGTGGAAGCCGCGACCCCATTCCGAGGTGCAGTGATCCACGATGAAGTGGCCACCGGGGCGCAGCACGTCGAAGACGCGGGCGATGTGACGCGCCCGGTCCTCCGGCCGGTCGAGCATGTGCAGTGCACCCATGTTGAGGGCCAGATCGAAGGACTCCGCGGCCACGTCACGCAGGAAGATGATGTCCTTCTCGATGAACCCGTCGGCGGGAAGCCCGTTCTCCCGCGCACGCCGGCGCGCGTTTTCCAGGGCGCTGTGCGACACATCGAAAGAGGTCACGCTTCGACCTATTCGACTGCTCAGCAGGAAGAAGCTGTCGCGCCCTTCCCCTGTTCCCAGGTCCACGATGTCACCCTCGAATATCTCCGGGTGCTGCGCGAGGATCTCTCGCAGGCTCGCGTTCTCGGAGAACGGCTCCCAGGATGCCGCGCCGCTCTCGTAGACCTTCGCGTAACGGTCTTCGTAGCCGAAGTAGTAGCCCTTCTCCGCGACGTATTTCTGCATCGCGGAGACGATCGGGTAGCTCGCCGGAATGGTGCACTGCTGCGGCTCCGCCGTGCTGTCGCTGCTGTACTGCGTGTCCGGCAGTACGGCCGTCAGCAGCAGCTTCTCTCCCGCCCCTACGCTGATCTTCTCGCCGACGCCGACGACCGTCACACCTTCGCGCAACTCCTCCTCGGAATAACCACTGTCAGGTAGACAGTAGAAACCGAGGCGGCCCTGTTTGACGGTTAGCGATGCGGCCTCCGGAAAGTCGAGCTGCACGACTTCCTTCGTGTCCGGGACGACAGTGATCTTCTGAGCCATTGTTCATTTCCCCGATCGTGCGTGGATGTGAGAACTGAGGGCTTCGCTGGGATTGCTGCCGCGGAGATAGGCATCGGCCGCATTCGCGGTCCAGTGGAAGATGCTCTGCTGTACCTTGCTGCCGCCGATACGCAACTGCTCCCGCTCCAGGGCCATGCGCATGACCCGTGCGGAGGTCGCGTAGTCCCGCTGCGCGAAGGCTGCAATACCCTCGAAGAGCGGCCGGTACACCGAGTGGAAGAACTCCGGTGATTCCCGTTCACGGCAGGAAGCCACGATCCTGTCGAAGAGCTGGTATTCCTCAGCCTTCGCGAAGGCCATCGCGGCGTGCAGATCGTTGAAGACGTAGTGGGGGTCCGCCGCGTAGGCGGCCCAGTCGTTGGCTAGCGCCATCCATTGAGGCGCCAGCATCTCGGAGAACTCCTGTCCTCCCAGCATTTCCAGCCGCCACAGCAGTGCGACCGCGTCGAGGTCTTCCCAGGCTCCAGCCCTCGACTTGCGTCGTATCTCCAGCTGGTAGCAGCGCAGGGCCTCGTCCAGTTCACGCTCGCCGAGCAGCCCTATGGCGAAGTGCCACCACATGTGGATGCGCATCGGCTCCGCCGGTCCCCACCCGTTGGTGTGGCGTGAGATGGACTCCTTCGCCGCCCCGTAGTCGCGCAGCCTCTGTAACACGTGCACCTTGGCGTGCAGTGCGTAGACATCATCAGGATTGATGCTCAGCGCACGCTCGGCGGAGGAGATCGCGTCGGAGAACTCTCCGCATTCCTCCAGAGCGAAGGCGAGAAGGCCGTCACTGAGGCCGGCGGCGCGGCGGGTCATCGTGGGGCGCAGCTCGCTGAGGAGGCGCCCGGTCTCAAGCATTCCCTGACTGTCGCCCAGGGAGAAATCGGCCATGTGCGCGAGGAAGCCGGTGAGCAGTGCGTGCTCCCCGCTGGAGTTCCGCAGGCTGCCCGCCAGCATCTCGCGAGCACCCGGTAGATCCCCTTGTGCCCAGGTCAGCACCGCCGCTCGGGTGGTGCGGAACTCGGGGGCGAGGGAATGAGGCGCAATTGCTTCGAGGGTTTCGATTGACTCACGACATCGTGCCGCCTCCATATTGGTGACGCCTTCGGCGGCGGCCACCAGGCCATGTCGTGGGTCGGTTTTTCGAACGGTGCGGGGGTCGAGGCGCAGGGCCACTAGATCTTCAACGATGCTTTCCATGTCTGCATCCCTTGGAATGAGCACGACATTACGATGACAAGCAGGAACGGCGCGATCCACACCAGCGTTTGCGCCGCGCCGAAGACGAGGAAGACGAAGGCCAGGATGGGAATCGCCGTGGCATTGCCGAAGGCGACCGCATGGCCGGTGACGGCGGAGTCGTAGTGGGTGGCGGTGTACTCCCGCAACCCGATGCGCAGCGAGCCGAAGCCGGCCCCCAGCGCGAAGGTGGAGAGTGCCATCGCGACCAGAGTGACCCCACCACCTGTCGGCAGCGCCCACATCACCCCGCCCAGTGCGGTGCAGGCGATCACCAGTTTCGAGAGCGCCGCGGAAGACAGCTTCGCGCGGGCCGACAGCACACCTGCGGCGATGACACCGATGCCCAGGCAGGCGTCGACGACGGCGACGGCGACAAGGCCCGCGCCGCGATTGCTGACCTGGAGCGGCAACATGAGGTTGAACGCGCCCAACACTGGCCAGACGAGCGCGAACGTTGCGATCAGACGTGGCGGAGCCCCAGGCTTCGCCGCTGTGCCGGTTTCGGCCTCGTCGTGCGTGTCGGCGACCACGGCAGCACCCGCTCCCGCCCAACTGACCGCCGCGACCAGTACGAAGCCCGCCGCCAACGACTGCACGATGCCGCGGGTGCCCACCAATTCGATGATCGCGGGGGCCAGCAGCGGACCGATCATCAGGGCCGCCTGATTGCCCGACATCGTGACAGAACTGGCCCACGGCACGTCCTGTCGACGCTTCTCCTCGTTGAACCAGCTTTCCCAGCTCGCCTCCAGGGCGAAGAAACCGATCCACATGAAGAGATTGGCCATGACCAGCGCCGTGGGGTTCTCCACGAGGAAGCCGACCACGAATGAAATCATGGCCACATACAGCAGCGACAGCACCGTCAGGTACTGCCCCGATATGGTGATGCGGCGGATCACGAGGGGCACCGCCAGCGCCGGCAGATACGACAGCAGCGTCGAGACCACCAATCGCCAGTAGCCCCCGCCGTCCGCTGTCGCGATCTGCCAGTTGACCACGACGAGGAAAATTCCGGCGAAGAGGCGATAAGAAGTCGAAACGATGGCGTAGCGGATCATGGCTGCCGACTGGACCTTCCGGGTGCTTTCACTGTCCGATCAGCCGAAGGTTTCGTTCGAAAGCGTTTCCGCGATCTTGACGGGCGTCAGGGTGCGCTCGGTGAAGATCTCGTCCCACACCATTTCGACCACGCCGTCCCGGGTGCTCCAGTCCGCGACAGGGATCGCGACGTCGCCAGGCTTCTTGGACACGTGGAAAGAGACCACGCTCTCGGGAAGCTCCTCCGGAATCCTTACCGAGGCGATCTCCCCCGGCTGTGCCTTCAGGAAGGCTACGGCGCTGCTGCGGGCGGGTTCGCTCCGCACCAGGGGGAGAGGATCAATCCCCAAATACGAGGCCACGTGCAGGGTGTAGGGGTTGTACCCGTAGGCACGCTCCACCTGGTCCATGATGCCGTCACCGCCGGGACGAGCCGCCGCCTCGATGAGCCACGGAGCGCCCTTGCTGTCGAATTTGATCTCGACGTGCGCGATCCCGCGATCGATTCCGAGGGCCTCGCATGCTTTCTCCGCCAGAGTCCTCAACGCCGTATCGCCCGTACGGTGACTGGGCACGAGGTGCCCCACCTCGGCAAACACGGGAGGCTCCGAAAGGAACTTCTCGGTCACCGCGAGCGTCGTGCGCCGATCGCCGTGGCAGAGCACCTCGACGGAGACCTCTTCCTGCGAGTCGACGTACTGCTCGACCAGGTAGTGGGTGCCTTCGATGGGGAAGTCGTCGCGGTAGCGCTCGATGTGTTCCACCGACGCCGCGAATGCGGCAATCGCTTCAGCGCGCGTATGGGCGAGGCTGACCCCGCCACTGCCGCTGAAGTCGGCGGGCTTCAGCACGACCGGGTACCCGATCTCTCCGGCCGCCGCGAGCATCTCTTCCTCGGAGGTGACGGCAATGGAGCGCGGGGTCGGCAGATCGGCCGCCTCGAAACGTGCCTTCATCGCGTATTTGTCGCGTGTGACATGTGCCGAATCGGCGGACAGCCCAGGCAGTCCGTACTTCTTCGCGACGGCACTCGCCGTCGGCACGCCCCAGTCGTTGATCGGCACAACTGCGGCCAGATTCCAGCCGCGCTGTTCCCAGTCGGCCACCGCCGCGAGCACGGAATCGGCGTAGCCGTCGTCCGCCTCTATCACGCGGTCGAAGAAGCGCTGCGGGGAACGCAGTGGATCGATCGCTGTTACCCACACGGGCAGGGAGCTTGCGTCCTTGGCGCCCGAGAATGACCGTTCGCGCAAGAAGTAGCGCGTACCGAGCCCTAAGAGAAGGACATAAGTTCCTGACGTAGTCATGCGGTTACGCTAAGCGCGCCCGGGGCGGGGTGTCAATGGACGGCCCAGCGAGCGGGTCCGGCCGATTGCGTTCACTTGTATACGTTCTGCCGATGGCGTTGGGCGCTGTTGTCCCAAGGGCGAGATGGGCCTTTTGGAGGTGTTCGGTCTGCCGCCCGGCCGATGCCGGAGCCGGCCCGGCGCGGGTTGGTCGTCGGCGGGCGATGGCTACGTACGGTGAAGTTCCGCCGGGTCCCTTCCTGTTCGTGGCTCCGGGTCCTGGTCCCGACGTTTTCGGACATAGCGGCTCTCGTCGGTCGGCACCCAATTGGGCAGTTATGAAGCGAAGTTGCCACCATGTGCGACATTCGGGCCGCTGTGATCTGTGCCACAATGAGTGCAACCACTTTCGCGATTCTTCTTGCGGGTGATCTCATTTGGGCGACCACCGCGTTACCCGGAGTGAAGCCGGGGCGGGGAATTCGTAGACCCGCAGGGGTCGACTCCCTTACGATCAGTGCGACGGCACAGCGAGTCGATGTGGGCCGGTGCATCTCGGCCCATGAACCATTCCGTGACCTCACGAACCGTTCCATGACGACATACGCGGCCCATCGAAGGCCGCCGATCTCCTGCGGTTGCCGGCAGGGATGCCGGTCGCTCCGCACGCCGAATGCTTTCAGTCGGGTTGCGTGTCCGAGGAAGGTTCAGAAGGTCCCGGGGGCAAACGAGTCCAAGACCGAAGTCATGCCTGCCCGGAACGACGCGCCCTCTTACGGATAGCGCCGGTGTCATCTGCGGCGCGCCGAGGGTGTCAGAAGATCCTCACCATCGAGCGATGAAAGGCACTTCTATGTCACGCGAACGCCTCGAGAAGCTGGCTGCTGAAGGAATGGAGCGGCTCTTCGAGAAGGTTCCGAAGGCACGTGAATTCCACGCCGCCGAGTGGTCGGACCCCGACTATTACCGCCGTCACCTCGTCGAGACCGTACTCCGGATTCGCCTCAACAACGAGGTGGATGCATACGGCCTCTACAAGGTGGGCTACAAGGACCACCGGCTTGCCGCGACGCTCGCACGGTACCTCTCCGAAGAGAACAACCACGAGGGGATGTTCCTGCGGGACCTGAAGGAGTTCGGTCTCACCAAGGACGACCTGGACGCGACCCGTCCGCTGCCGTCGACCGAGTACCTCATCGGGTACATGTACTTCTCCATCAACCAGGAAGGGCCGCTCCCGACCACGGTCTGGAACTGGTTCGTCGAGTGGTACTCGGACCGCTACAACCCGGGCATCACCAAGCACGCGGCCGAGGTCTACGGCCTGGAGAAGGTCAAGGGCTCGCAGGCCCACATCGACTACGACGAGTCCCACGACCACGACGAGCTGATGTGGAGCACGGTCGAGCGCGCCATCAAGGGCTGGGGTTCCCTGGAGGACGCGGAACGGCACCTGGTCAACTTCATCGACCTGATCGGGCTCTACTTCACCGAGCTCTACGAAACCACGGCCGGCCGCAAGGCCTGAGCCGTCGCGAAGCCCTGGACCGCTCGCGGTGCCCGCACCGCGTCATGCCATGCCGACCGTAAGGATTCGCCGTGCCCGATGAGACCGTCCTGATACTCGAACCGGAGTCATCCGGCACCAACCTCATCCCGGCGGCGCTCGCGCTCGGATTCGGTGTCCATGTAGGTGACCGTCGGGCTCTCCACGAACTGCCCACCGCGGTAAGGGATGCCGTCTCCGCGGGCACGGCGACCCACCTCCAGGTGGACACGCGGTCGGCCGGGGCCGTGGCCGACATGGCCGCGGCCCTGGCGCGGCGGACCGAAGTCGTGGCGGTGGTACCGGGGTTCGAGTACTCCATAGCCACCGCCGCGGCCGTGGCGCAGCGCCTCGGCGTTCGGGGCATCACCCCCCGGGCCGCCGAACTGCTGCGGGACAAACGCAAGATGAAACAAGCGCTCGCGGCCGGTGGGGTACGGGTGGCCTACGGCGTTCCGGTCGCCGTCGAACGGGCCGACGACTCCCTGCTCAAGGACGTGGCCCGCAAGGTCGGATTCCCCGCGGTCGTCAAGCCGGTCAACGGCTCCGGCAGCCTCCGGGTGCGCCGTGTCGAGGACTTCGAGGAGCTCTGCGGCGAGGTGGAGCTGTCCCGCCGCGACCCCATCGACGACTTGGGCCTCAGCATCGGTGGCCGGCTCCTCGTGGAGTCGTACGTGGCGGGTCCCGAGGTGAGCGTCGAGGGTTACGTCGCCGAGGGCACCGTCCATGTCGTGGCCGTGACGGAGAAGCAACTCGGCCCCGAGCCGGACTTCGTGGAGATCGGGCACATCGTGGACGCCGGGCTCGAACCGGCGGCGCGGGCCGAGGTGGAGCGGGTGACCCGGGCCGCCGTCCAGGCCCTCGGCCTGCACGTCGGAGCCTTCCACCTGGAGGCGCGGCTGAGTCCGTCGGGCCCCGTGGTGATCGAGGTGGCCGCGCGTCTGGGCGGTGACCGGATCCAGGACCTGATCGCGGCCTCGCACGGATTCGACCTGCCCCGGGCGATGATCCAGGCCCTGGCCGGGCTGCCCGTCACACCACCGGACGAGGGCAGGCGGCGACGCGTCGCCGGTGTGCGCTTCTTCAGCGTCCCGCACCCGGCCGTCCTCGGAGACCCGGATCGGCTCGCCCGGCGGATATCCGCCGTCACCGGGTGCCAGGAAACCTCGGTCGACGAGGTGGAGGGCGCTGCGCTGCGGCCCGCCACCGACTTCCGTGGCCGCTTCGGGCATGCCGTCCTCGTCGCCGACGACCGGCAGCAGCTGGACACCGCGCTCGCTCAAGTGGACACACTCGTCGAGCAGTCCGTGAGGAGCGCCGCGGCGTGGGCGTCCTGACGGGCGACCGCCACGGCGGCGGCCTTTCCGGCCACGGGGGCAAGCACGTCGGTGACGCAGCGGTCGGTCGACCCGGCGGTGCGGGGCGTCACCGTGCGGTGCGACGGGCCTGATCCCCGAACGCGTGCGAAGCCTGCCGGCCCTGCGCGGGCGCCCTCGTACGGCGCCGGCTCCGCGAGGGCGCCCTCGTACGGCACCGACTCTGCGCGGTGCCCTCGTACGGCGCCGGCTGACAGCACCACCCACCGAACAGAGCGAGGAAGGATGCGTATGTCCACCCAACGGGCCGTGCCGGAGGGCCGCCATCAGCCCCACCCCCTCCACGAGGTGATCCAGCAGCGCCCGCGTGCACCGAGACGGCCCGACGCCCGGCACGGCGCGGGTGTCTCGTACCGGCCCGACGCCCCGGTGGACAAGGCGACGGGAGGGACCGCGGCATGCGCCTTCTGATTCTCAACCGGCACAGCGACCGCTTCGCGGAGTACGACCGGTACGTCGACCACCAGGAGCACGAGGTCTCCTACGTGACGGTTCCGGACCACGTGCCCATGGCCCCGGAGTCCAGCCGCCACGTGGAGGTGCTGCCCTCGCTCGTCGACGAGCAGCAGGTGCTCCGTGCGGCCGAGCGGTGCCACCGGGAAGCCGGTCCCTTCGACGCCGTGTTCGCCCAGTCCGAGTTCGACCTGCTGACCGCTGCCGCCGTCCGCGAACGGCTGGGCGTACCCGGTCCTGGAGTGCGGGCCACCCAGCTGTTCCGGGACAAGTCCCGTATGAAGGAGGCCGTCGTCCGGGCCGGCCTCCGGGCCCCGCGGTTCAGCTCCGTCACGTCGCTCGCGCAGGTCGAGGAGTTCGCCCGTACCTGCGGGGGAGCGGCGGTGGCCAAACCGCGCAGCGGCGCGGCCTCCCACGGAGTCGTCGTGATCGAGCCCGGCACCGACTCCGCCGCGGCACTCGCCGGTCTCGACCTGGCCGACTACGAGGCCGAGGAGTACGTCTCCGGGCCGATCTGGCACGTCGACGGCCTGCGCCACCGGGGCCGCACGCGCTTCCGGCTCAGCTCCGAGTACATCGGCACCTGCTACGGGTTCACGCGCGGCGAGCCGCTCGCCTCCGTGGTGCGCCTCGACGAACAGGCCGAGCTCATCGGTGCGTTCGCCGACCAGTGCCTGGACGCGCTGGACCTGCGCGACGGGCCGTTCCACCTGGAGGTCATCGAGAGCGCCGACGGGCCCGTATTCCTCGAAGTCGGAGCACGAGTCGGTGGCGGTGAAATAGCGTTCGTCCTGGAGGACGTCTACGGGGTGGACCTCGTGGGCGACTGGCTCCGCGTCGTGATGTCGCAGGCTCCGCGAACACTGCCCGAGGGCACCCCGCGTGAGCACGCGGGTTTCCTCATGCTGCCGGAACCGGCGGGACTGACCCTGGTCTCGCGGCAGAGCCCGATGGAACGAGTGGAGTGCCTGTACGCCGAGGAACTGCCCGAGCCGGGCCACCACTTCGACGGCGCCGGTGGCTACGACGAGCTCCTCGGACGGTTCCGCTACCGCGCACCGTCCGCGAAGCACATCGCCGACGCGGTCGCCGAGACGCTGCGGACCTACCGCTACGTGCTGACGGAGGAGGGACGATGAGCCGCACCGTCTTCTTGATCCAGAACCCCGGCGACGTCATGCCCGCCGAGATGGCGCTGTTCATGGGCGAGGACCCGCCGTACGACCCGGGTCGCGCCGCCGAGGAGTCGGCAGCGCTGCGGGAGACCCTGATCGGCCGCGGGGCCGAGTGCCTGAATGTCCGTCAGCTCCTGACGGAGGTCCCCCGGGAGACGCTCGTCGGCCTCGCCACCGGTGCGGTCGGTACCGACGACCCGGACCGCTGGCCCGGCATCCGGTCGGCTTTCGACAGCTGGAGCGGCAAGGACCTGGCGGACATCGTGATCCGCCGGCCGCACCTGCGTACGCAGGCCGATCCCCAGCTCGCCGAGATCAGCCCCGACGCCTCCTACGAGTCCTACGAGATCCGCCCCCTGTTCGGCTTGATGTTCCCCCGCGACCACTACGTCGATCTGGGGGAGTCGGTGGCGCTCGGCCGGCTGCGCCGGCAGGACCGGGCACGGGAGACCGCGGTCGTCGGGGCGGTTCTCGAACAGCTCCGGGGCAGGCCCGTCGAGCTCACGACCGAGGAAGGCCACTGGCTGGAGGGCGGGGACGTCGCGGTTTCGCCCGCCCTCGCCGTGCTCAGCGGCGGATTCCGGAGCAGCCCGGAAGCGATGGACCGGCTCCGCGGGCAGCTGTCGACCGGGGAGCGCGCCGTCATCAGCGTGCGTGACGGACGCAGGCGCCCCCACGAATTCCACCTCGACCACTGGCTGGCCCTCGGCCACGGCATCGCCCTCGTGGCCGAGGACCGGCTCGACGACGCCGAGGTGTCGGCCGTCGTCCATCGGGACCCGGACGGATCCGGCACCGTCGCGACGACCCTCCGCGAGGCGCTGCACGCGACGGGCACCGAGGTCATCCCTCTCCCGGCCGCGCAACGGCACCCGTTCGCCGCCAACAGCTTCTTCCTCCCCGACGGGCGGACCGTCCTCACCTCGACCGCAGCGCACAAGGAAGTGGCGTCACTCCTGGAGCCGCGGGGGATCGAGGTGGTGAGTCTGCCCTTCGACGAACACCACAAGCTCTTCGGCAGTGTTCACTGTGCACTCAACACCGTTCGTGTTCCGGAACAGGAGATCGAGACCTCATGAGGAAGGCACCCGTGACGGGTCCGCACGCCACACGGTCCGAGCATGTGCGAGGGCGAATCGCCCTCGCGGGAAGCGTCGTGGGGATCGGCTCGGCCTTCATCTTCGTGCGCCTGAGCGATGTGGACCCCACCGCGACGCTCACCCTGCGCATGCTGGCCGCATCGATGCTGCTCGGGGCGGTTCTCGCACCACGGGGCGCCGCCGTGCGTGTGCGGGACATACGCGGCCGGGACATGGGACTGCTCGTGCTGGCCAGCATCGTCTCCGGGTTGGATCTGCTGGCCAACCAGTGGGCGGTCAACTACACCACGGTGGCCAACACCGCGTTCCTGATGAACACGTCACCCGTGTTCGTGCTGCTCTTCGCCTGGCTGGCGTTCCGCGAGCGCGTCGCCCTGATGAAGCTGGCGGCGGTGGGCATCGCCGTGGCCGGGGGCGTGCTCGTCGTGGCGGGCGGCGGGGACCAGGCGCCGGGCGACCTGCACGCACTCGGTGACGGTCTCGCTCTGACGTCGGCGGCGCTGTACGCCCTGTTCCTCCTCATGACCAAAAGCCTGCGCGAACGCATCCCCACGCTCGTCATCATGCTCACGAACTCGCTGGTCATCATGGTGATGCTGGCGCCGGTGGCGGTCCTGACGAGCGACCCGCTGCTGCCGAACAGCTTCTCGGGCTACGCGCTGATCTTCGGCTACGCGCTCGTCAGCCAGCTGCTCGGGCACGGGCTGATGACCTATGCGCTGCGCACCGTCGACCCCGCCCTCGCCTCGATGTCCGGGCTGCTGCGCCCCGTCGTGGCTGCCGTCCTGGCGTGGCTGATCCTCGACGAGGGCATGGACTCGCTCCAGTTCCTGGGCGGGGCCGCCATGCTGCTCGCGCTCTACTGCTTCCAGCGGGCGGACTCGGGCGCCGCCGCCCCCTCGTCCGCCCCCACCGAAGAGGAGCAGCCGCTCCTCAATTCTGCCGATCAGACGGGGAGTTCAGCCACGAAACCGCAGAGAGCGGCCGCCGATGCCCCTTCGGGTGATGTCTGAGAGCGTCGCGACGAACGGGGGCCTCTGCTCGACGAGCAGAGGCCCCCGGCGTTCGCCGGTCGGGGACGCGGCGACGCGTTACCGGTGCGGTGGCGCGTTCCCAGTGCGGTGGCGCCGGCCTATCGGCGACGGGGACGCCGTCCTCGGTGGCGGTGCGGGCGGCTGCCCCGATCGGCCCGCGAGGCACCACGACGCGAGCGCCGACGGCCGAGTGTCGGCAGCGGGGCGACTTAGCGGTTCCCTACCGGACCTCAAGATCAATCGTGACGGAGAAGGGTGCGGTTGCCTTCACCGTGCCCGTGAACATCTCGCCGTCCCTGTAACCCTTGGTGGCGGGGTCGAGGACGTACGTGTAGACGATGGGGACACCGGTGGCGGCCTGCTCGACCCGCCAGTAGAAGGGGATGCCGGCCTTGGCGTACTGGTCCACCTTCACGATCCGGTCGGTGGTCTCCGAACCGGGTGACACGACCTCGACGACCAGCAGCACGTGCTCGGGGCGGGTGGGCGTGAGGTCGATGCTCTCCGCCCGGTAGACGATGACGTCAGGGTGGCGGTTGGTGAGCGGAACGTCCTGCAGGCGGACGTCGAAGTCCGTGTCGGCGTTCCAGTCCGGGCCCGCGGCGGTGTCCAGGGCGTTGGCCAGGATGCGGGCCAGCCGGTTGTGGCGCTTGGAGGCGCTCGGACTGGCGACGACCATCCCGTCCACGACTTCGATGCCGGCGCACTGCTCCTCGGGCCAGGAGTCGTACTGCTCCGCGCTGATCTGCTGGTGCATCCACGCGGGCGCCACCATCTCGGCGGTCATGGCGTGCCTCCTTCGAAGTGCTTCCACAGTTTCGGCGCTGCCGGACTCAGCCTATTTCCCGGTGCTGTCCGGCCGCCCGGGATCGGTAGTCCCGCCCATGCCTCCTGCCCGTACGCGCCCAGCCCCCGTGGCGCTGGCGCGTCGTGGGGACCGGTACGCAAGGATTGGGCCATGGTCAACCGACTCGCGCACACCACCTCCCCGTACCTCCTCCAGCACGCGGACAACCCGGTCGACTGGTGGCCGTGGGGGCCGGACGCTTTTGAGGAAGCCAAGCGCCGTGACGTACCCGTCCTGCTGAGCGTGGGGTACGCCAGCTGCCACTGGTGCCAGTGACTGAACACAACCAGGTAGTCCTGACCTGGGATGTTTACAGGGAGCATCAGTATGGACACGTACGATCAGGAGCTGAAGCACAAGATCGACGCTTGGGTCCGGGAACAGCTGACGGCATCACCGGAGTGGGAGCCAGAGCGGTACACCACCATCAGGCAGCATCTTGAGGGCGACGCCCCGTCCCGGGAATCGGACTCGTAAGCACGACTCTGTCGGTGATCAAGCAGCGGGTTGGCAGGGCGCCGTCCACAGCGTGGCCGCGACCTGCGTCCAGCCGTCATCGGTACGCGCATCGGAACGTGCAGCTGTCGCGACCACGAACCCGTGGTCCTTCAAGTTTTGGACGGCTCGCTCCCGGGGGAGCACCGGCACGTCGCCGTCGATGGCGATCAGGTACCGCCCCGGATCGTCGGGACTCGCCACCGTCACGACGTCCGCAGGTCCGAGGTCGACATTGAACCCCGCCACGACTTCGCGACCGGGGCCGATGACCGACATGGTCCACCGGCCGCGATAGCTGGTGACCTCGGCGGTGTACAACGACGGCATGTCGCTGTGTCCGGGGTGCGCATCGGCCACGAGGCCACTCCTCTGAGTCGTACACGCCCGCAACCTGCGGCGCGATGCTTTGACGGTAACCGACAGGGGTGACATACCCCGTGCTGTCGCGGAGCAGGTGTCACCACAGGCTCAGCGGCCTGCCCGCCGAGATAGCTGCTCTGATTCGGGCGCGTACCGTGAGCTCGCCTTCGCCGCGGTCCTGGCCGGCGCGGATCGCGGCACCGATGGCACGCGATCGTCCGGCTGGGCCGCGAAGGTCTGCGAGCGGGCTACCCGGGTCTCTGCGGCGGGCTATCCATTCGGCTCGGTTCTCCGCCGCTGTCCCCAGTCGCAGGTGCGTCGGCTGCTGGCAGGAGTGGTTGTCGCAGGTGTGGCAGACGGTCGGGCTGTCCGTTCCCCAGCCGAGTCGGGGGATGACGCCGTGCGCAAGCTGGTATCCGTACAGATGCCCCGGCACCGTGCCTGTGCGTGTCCTGCCCGGCCGTGAAGCAGCCCTGAAACTGGCGTGGCCGGTGCTTGAGATCCCGCCGAGAAAGAACCAGCAGTCCTCGGTGGAGGAAGTCTGGTAGACCTTCGCCCAATAACGGCCTTGAACGGACTCGTCGGTCAGCCACCTCGTCCACTCAACAGCCGGTATGCGGACGGGCGTTGGCTCGCCGATGAGTGAAAGTTGCTCATCAACTTGAACGGGCCCGACCCCGTTCACCGCCGAGAGCGGGAAGAGGCCGGGCCCGGAGCTGTTCTCAGCCGGCATCAGCCCGGCCGTCATCCGTCGTGATGACCGGGGTCGGAGCGGCCGAGGCCGAGGAAGCCGCGCCGGCCGCATCCGATCGCTGCTTACGGGGCCGGGGGGAGCGGGGCCGCTCGGCGCGGATCTGTAGCTCTTCGATGATTTCCTTCGCCCGAGCGGCGGTAACAGGCTTCGCCTCGCGTTCCAGCTCCTCCGCGGGGACGTCCAGGAGTTCCGAGACCAACTCGGCGTCGTTGCCGAACAGCCGCAGGACGACGGCGGCAGCTTCCCGTGCCGCGACATCGGCCTCCTCCTTCGTCCGGGCCGCCTTGGCTGCGGCCTCGCGTGCGGTCAGCGCGTTCGCGGCGGCCATCTCCCGCGTCTTCGCCTTCAGTGCCTCAGCAGCGCGGACCCGCCTCCGCAGCTCCGAAGCGCTCACCGGTCCTGCCGAATTGGTGCTCACCCCGTGCCCTCCGTTCTGTCCGAAATCAGTGCTCGTCGCGCGCACCGTAGGCACAGGTCCGCGGACATCTCGAACCAACGGGAGCTGGGTGATCTATCAGCCTGGTCAAGGCGTCAGCCACTGCACGTGCGTTGATCTGACCTTGAGGCACGTGCAGCGTGGCCGGGACGGGCTGACGCAGTGGGGGCGGACTGTCAGTGGTGGCTGAGAGGCTTGGTGGGGAAGCGACAGTCCCTCACCGTTGGGTTGCTGCGGCCAACATCCAGTGGGCGGCCGTGAAACTCCTTACCAGAGAGGCCGTTTGCACCGCTACATTGGTCTAAGTGGTCCTTGTGAAGTGAGGCGACCGTTGTGAAGCAGCCCGATTCCACCCCCGCATGGCAGTCTCAGTTTGCGTCCTATGTCAGCGGCATTGAACCATCGCGACTTCGCGTTCTGCGTCTTGATGAAAGCACCATTTTTGTAGCTGAGGTGCTTGTTTCTATCTGCAAGGTGATCTCCGACGAAAGTAATTCTCAGCAGTGGTTCGACCGGATTGGTGAATATTTTGATGATTTGGAGAACTCGCCTCTAGGGGGTCTTCTCGAAAAAATGATGGAAGACTTTCAGGAGGATGAGGCGAAGACGTGGTTGGGCAAGGCTCTAGTGGGCATGCAGGATGGTGAAGCTCAATCTTGGGTAGACAAATATAAGGCCGGTGGGTATAAGAGGTTTGCTCTGCGTCTACTTGGGGCGGCGCAATATAGAATTCTTGTGCGTGCATTGAATGAAGACGCCGCTGTCGTCGCTCTGGCGCTCAGACGAATCATCCGCTCTCTGATGCCATTCGCTATCGCATGGAGTGATTCCGTGGGCATGCTCACAAAAGATCAACTCAAGGCAGCAGGGCGAATCGAACTTGCGGGTATAAATGCGGTAAGTGTGCTCATCGAAGTTGATAAACTTTTTGGTGACAAAGTCCTTTCTAGGCTCCCAATGGAGATTACTGCTGCGAGTGGAACAGACCTTGTGGCCTGGACTCCGGACGGTGCGGCAGGGCTCATGGGTCAGTTCCGGCTCCTTGTCAGGGAAGCATCGGCGCGGCGTGTCGAGCGTGCTAACAGTCCGCTGCTCAGGAAAATCCAGGGGGCGCGAGCTGCCCTTCAGTACTCGGAGGACGGGACGTCACAGGCGGCAAATTCACTCATTGAGCTGATCGACAGGATCATGCGCGAAAGTTTTTCGCCGCAAGTGGTGCTCGATTGGATCGATGTAAATATTCCAGAGTATCCGGAAGTCAGTTACATGGACAAAGGATGCAGGAAGCCGACCAAGCTGGGTGAGGCCCTCTGCTTCATCTACGGTGGAGGGCCTACAGCTCGTATTGCGAATCAGTATGATGACGGTGTAGGGCCGTCAGTGGTCCACGAGCTGGTCGCCCGAGCATTTGTCTCGACTCGCAACAAGCTTCAGAAAATCAAACACGCAGACATTGGTACCCCAGAGGAACGTGAGCAGCTTCTCACCCTATTCTCTGCCCTCGAAGGTGCGCTCATGCTCGGGCTGTCGATTGCGAAATACTCCGCGGGGAGCGAGCAGTCTGCCGCATAGTGCCTGGCTGTCTGCGCCGGCTGGAAGGTGTCTTGCCTCCGGCGGGTCCTACTCGGAGGGGGTGGGGCTGGTTGGTCGGGTGCGGGAGCGTCGTGGTGCGGGTGGTGGAGGCGGGGTTCCCTCCTCGGCCGGACACCCCAAGGGGCGTACCAGGAACCCGAACACGGCGTCCAGGCCGAGCCGCTTCGCGGTCGCTGCGCGAGCCCGGACACCGCGCCCGGAACCCTGGTACGGCGGAGCTGTCCGACCGAGGAGGGAACCCCGCCCAGGCCCGTGGTGGGCGCGGCCCGGCGGGCGGGTGCGGGGCGGTGGTGGCGAGAAAAGGCCAGGTCAGGGGTGATGGTCGGGTTGACCCAACCCCAATAACGTGGTTTAATTAGTGATGTCGGAAGGGGAGGGCAACCCCCGACCGGCACCCGGCAGGCCGACCGGCCACCGACACCCACTCTCACCAGGAGAACGCACGTGAGTACCACGAAGGCCCCCGAAAAGCTCGACACCATCCGCGCTCTGCTCGCCAAGGCGGAGGACCCCCGTACGCCCGAGCCGGAGGCGGAGGTGGCTCGGAGGCGGGCGTTCGAGATGATGGCGAAGTACGGGGTCGAAGAGGCCATGCTGAGCGACGGGCAGCCTTCGCGGGACGCGGTCATGGCGAAGTATGTCGACCTCCCCAACCCGTGGGCCATGTCCCGTGTCCGGCTGATCTGCTTCATCGCTCAGAGCGTTGGGTGCAAGGCCGTGCATATGGGGATGTGGGGCAAGGGGCGCCGCGTCCATATCGTCGGTCATGAGTCCGACATTCAGCGCGCCGAAGTCCTGTACGCCTCCCTGCTGATCCAGATGCTCGGCGGGCTCAGTGCGCAGGTAGTCCCGTACGGCGTCCGCAGTGCGCGAGCATGGCGCAACTCGTGGACCCTCGGGTTCATCGGGCGCGTCATAGAACGGCTTGAGGCGATCGAGCAGGCCGCCCGCGCCGCCGCCAGCGGGGAGACGTCGGCCACCGGCCGTAGCGGTGAACTCGTGCTGGCCGACCGTGACGCGATGGTGGATGCCCTCTTCCGTGAGGAGCACCCGCACGTCCGGCACACGCGCGGCTCGTACAGCGGCAGCGGGTATGGCGACGGAGCCGCCGCAGGCAGCCGCGCCGACATCGGAGGCAGCCGCCGCATCGGTGCCCAGACCGCCGGAGCGCTCGCAGCCTGACCGCCCATCCCGGCCGGGGCGGCAGCCTGCCGCCCCGGCCCCCGCTCGAAGCGTCGAGGGACCTCGCATGTACATGGACTCGATCATCTGCGTGGCCAGGGGGCAGTGGCAGACGCCGTGTCACGGCGTCGAGTGCAATCACGGCTAAGCCCGTACAGAGCGCCACTACTTGACCGCAAATGACCACCGTCAGGAGAACTCGATGCCGTCCCGGAAGCCGCACGCCACCCCCGCCCGTATCCTCACCGCCGCCGCCGACCACATCGAACGCGTCGGGCTTTACCAGGGTGACCACCTCTGGCAGCCCGGCCGGATGGGCGACACCGCCCCGTGCACCGTGCTGCACGCATGGGAGCGCGGCGTGCGCTCCGCCCGGCCCGGCTGGTCCGTTCGCGGTGAACCGTGGGACATCTTCCAGCGCGCCCTGTTCGACTCCCTCGTGGTGCTCAGCAACCAGGTCAACGGCCGTCCCGTGTCCGGGGTCCGGTGGCGCAAGCTGGGGCTCACGGAGGACGCCTACCGGCGCACGCTCCTGTGGTGCTGGGGGGACGAGCCCGAGCGCACCACCGCCAAGGCCGCAGCCATGATCCGCACCGCCGCAGCACTACACCCGAGTGACGGCGATCACATCATCGCCGGTTGCCCCACTCTCAAAAACATGGTTTAATTAATGATGTCGGAAGGGGGAGGGCAACCCCCCGACCGACACCCCACCGGGCCGAACGTCCCGACGAACTCTCACCAGGAAGAAGAAAGACCGATGGCGAACACCAAGACCCAGGCCGGCGTCCAGGCTGCCCCTGCCCTGTGGCTGACCCTCGCGGTCGCCGAGCTGGCCGCGCACCCCGGCAACGTCCGCGACATCGAGGCCCCGGCCGATCTGCTGGCCGACGTGAAGGACAACGGCGTCGTGGAGCCGCTGTACGTCGTGCGCACCAACGGCGACGTGCCGCAGGTCATCGACGGGTTCCAGCGACTGGCCGCCGCCGTCGCCGCAGGGCTGGAGACCGTGCCGGTCACCCCGCGCCCCGTCATCCGGCTCGACGCGCTCACCCCGCACCCGAAGAACGCCCGCGAAGACCTTGACCTGAACGCGTCGTTCGTGGAATCCCTCCGTGTCGAGGGGTGCCGCATCCCCGTCAAGATTCAGCGACTCGACGGCGGAGTCCTCCAGGTCAACGACGGGAACCGCCGCTACCACGCTGCGACGGACGCGGGTCTTACCCACCTGCCGTACGAGTGGGAGGACGACGATCGCGACGCGGCCGGACAGTTCCTCGACATGATCACGACCGCTCAGCACCGTAAGAGCCTCACCAAGACCGAGGTGAACCAGGCCATGTTCAGCGCGGCCGAGGCGGGCGCGCAGGTGGGCCGCATCGCCAAGGCCGCAGGCGTGCGGCACAAGGACGTCAAGACGCTGGTCAAGGTCCGGTCCGACGAGAAGCTGTCGGCCGCCGTCAGCGGCGCGAGCAGCTACGAGTGGACGTTCGAGCACCTGGCCGCGCTGTCGGAGTTCGCGGATGACGCCGAAGCGCTCGCCGCGATCACCGAGGCCGCCGCCGACGACGACGCCGACGAGGGAGACGTTGACTGGGCCATCGCGGTCGAGCGGACCAAGCGCGACAAGCGGACCAAGGCCGAGGCCCACCGCGCGGAGCTGGAGGCGGCCGGGCAGAGGGTCAGGGACACCGAGGAGCTGTCCGAGCGCGCCATGCCCGTATGGCGACTGCGCGGCATCAGTACCGAGGAGCACGCCGAGTGCAAGGGGCTGGTGTGGGTGTTCGACGAGCGGCGGGCGGACCGGTATGAGCCCTACTGCTCCGCCCCGGGGCTGTACGGGCACACGGTGCCCGAGGCCAGCAGCGGAAACGGCGGTGGCACGAAGTCCGCCACCGAGGTGGAGGCCGAGCGCGCCGCCCGCGCCGCCGTCAAGAAGGGGAACATCGACTGGGACGCGGCCGAGGCCCTGCGCCGGAAGTGGATCACCGACCTGATCAAGCGGCGCAACCTCCCGAAGGCCATGAGCAACACCCTGATCGGGCACGTGAACAACGCCCTCTTGGACGGAAGTTGGGGGATCTGTGACGACCTGAACAAGGAGCCGACGACGGAAATCCTGGCTGTCTTCCTGGGGCTGAGCACCGAGCAGGCCAAGGACCGGGGCAGCTTCGCCGGTCACGTCGCCAAGGACCCCCGCAGGTCCCCGCAGCTCCAGTTCGCCGCCATTGCCGCCGTACGGGAGAAGTGCGCGAACCGGTCCGCGTGGAGGACGGACAGCCAGCGCGCCCCGTGGACGCGGACGCCCACCGGCCGGTGGTTCCAGGTGCTCGCGGCACTCGGGTACCCGCTCACGCCCATTGAGCAGTCGGTCGTGGACGACGAGCCGTACGACCCGTCGAAGAAGAAGCCCCGCGTCATCGCGACGGGCAGTGAGCCGGAGGTCGAGCAGGAGACCGGCACCGACGAGGAGGAGGGCGAGCCGGACGCCGAGGAGGCCGACGACCCCGCCAGCGACGACGAAGCCGCCGCCTAACCACCTCAGCCGCCCGACGCCGGGGGCGGGAACACCCCCGCCCCCGGCCGCCCCAGGAGCCCCACAGTGACCCGTACAGCTCTGTTTGAGACCCGCGCCGACGACCACGGTTGCGGATGCGTCCCCGCTCCCGCCGAGCCCGACCCCAGCACCACCGCCGACATCATGCAGGCCCGCGCCATCGCGTCCGGTCTCGCGGAGTTCGGCATCGGGGCCCGCCGCTGGTCTGCCGCCTACGACCACGAGGCCGCCGCCGTTGTCCTGCGCGTGGACACCCCGCGCGGACTGTACGCGCTCGCCATCCCGGCCCCCGGCGCAGCGTTCCCCGTTCACCACCGGGGCGAGCGCATCGGTGCACTGGACTGCCGCCGCACGTACGGCACCGCCGACAGCTACACCGCCGCCCTGTTCGCCGCGTTCCTCCGCGACCGCGCCGCACTAGACATCCCCGGTCGGGACGCTTGCCCCATGGCTCAAAACATGGTTTAATTAAGCGTGTTGGAGGGGGAGGGCAACCCCCCTCCAACACCACGGTCCGCCAGCCAGACCGCCCCGGCCGAATGCGGAGGGCAACCCGCCCGGCCGGGCCCGCGAATTCCTCTCTCACCAGCAGGAGCACCCACGATGACCAGCGCAGCCATGCGTTTTTCCATCCCCGCGACCGCTCAGTCCCGCGTCCGGCAGCTTGTCGAGGCCACGAACGCGCGCGCCGCAGTCCACCACCTCAGCGCGTACAAGCTCGACATCTGCGAGCCGTTCCTTGCCGACTACCGTGACCTTGACGGCCGCGTGATCGGAAAGCGCCCCACCGTCACCGTGACGATCTCCGGCGACATCCCCCGTCACCACGGCTGGACCGTCATAGCCCGCCTGGACCACGACGAGGAGGGCGAGACGATCACCAGCCATTTCCCCGGTCTGCCCGAGCAGGACGCCGAGGCCGCGCGCCAGTACCGCGCCATCGAGAACTTCTGCCACGGGTGCGCCGTCGCCAGGCACCGCACCGCCACCTACCTTGCCCGCCACGAGAACGGCGAGATGCGGCAGTTGGGCACGACGTGCGTCGAGCCGTACACCGGCCTGCCGATCAAGGGTCTTGAGGCCCTGTGGCGGTTCGGCACGCTCAAGGACGCCGATTGGGACGCCGAGGGGGGCGGCATCCCGGCCGACCTCCGCGTCCCGGTGATCGAGGTCCTGCGGGTGACCGCCGCCATCGTCAAGGAGGAGGGCCGGTTCTACAGCCGGTCCGAGCAGTGGAAGGACGCGTCTCCGACCGCCGACGGCGTCGAAGGGTACTTCTTCGACCGCAAGGCCCCGCAGGAGTGGAAGGACGCCATTGACGCCGACCCCGACGCGCCGACCACCGCCGCCGCCGTCCGGGCATGGGCCGTCCAGGGATACGGCAGCCTCTCCGACTATCGCCACAAGGTGGGGCAGCTCGCCAAGGGTGAGACCGTCGACCCGCGCCACCTGCCGACGCTCGTGTCTGCCATCGCGGGTTGGTACCGCGACCAGGGGAAGGAAGCCGCCGAGCGGGCCGCCCAGAGCAGCAAGCCTCAGGGCACGGTGGGCGAGCGGATCACCACCACCGCCACGGTCACCACCGTGATCGAGCTGGAGGGCCGGACGTACGGCTACACCACCCAGCGCCGCCGACTGGTGAAGTTCCAGGACCCGAGCGGGAACGTGTTCATCTGGTTCAGTTCCGCAGCCGACGTCCCCGACCAGGGCGACGAGGTTGAGCTGACCGGCACGGTCAAGGACCACAGCATCTACGGCGAGACCGCACAGACCGTGCTCACCCGGTGCCGCGTCGCCGCACGCGAACCGGTCGCCGCGTAGCAGCCGCAGCCCCGGCCGGGCGGGAGCCACCGCCCGGCCGGACCCCGGCCGCCGGGCCGTGGGGTGGACGGCATCGAGCCGCCCACCCCACGCTCCGCCCACCGCCGCCCGGGCCTGCCCGCGTCGGCGGCCAGTACTGAGTACCGGCTCCTGCGCGAAGGGCGTCCCTCCGGGACGGCTCAGCTTGGCCCGGCTCGCAGCCGGCCGGAACGTCCGGGCCGCGGGCGGCCCTCCCGCCCCGTCCGGACGCCGGGCCAACGGACGTGCCCTGCGGGCACGACGGAACTCTCCGTCGCGCTCTGCGCGACCACGGCGGCACCCCGACGTTCGGGCGCCGGCCGCCCCCGACCGCACCACCGAATCCACGAGGACCACCCATGCCCACGCTCACGCACGCTCCCTCCCCTTTCGGAGACCCCTCGCCGCAGACCTGCTTGCAAGTCGCTGCGGTAGCTGCGTTGTTGGCCGTTATTGCCGCAGACGACGCCATGGTCGCCGTTCGCCGAAGCCGCTCCGGGACCACGAGGCTGGAAGCTGCCATGCACGCGGCCCACCATGAAGCCGTCGAAGCCGCCCGGCATGCCGACCGTGCCGAGAAGTACGCCGACGACCCCGAGATGCCTGCCAGCGCGCTCGCGTACTGCGCCCGCGAAGCCGTCCACCACGCCGTGCTCGCTCAAGCCGCCGCCGGAGCCGAGACGACGGCCGAGGATCTGCGGGCCGAGCTGGAACGGAAGCTGACGGCGGCCGAATACGCCGAGCGGGAGACCAAACGGCGTCGGGAAGAGGCCGAGCGGGAGGCCGAGGAGCGCGCGGCCACTGGCATGGACGCGGACAACCGGGACCGGGCGGTGAGGAACCGGTATCTCGCCGAAGGCCACGTTGCCGAACTCGGTTGGACGGCGGGGCACGTCCGTGTGCTGGAGGCCGCCGAGTCCGGGCGCCTGTACTGGCGAGACGGAACGGCCCGGCAAGCGGCCCAGCGCGGTGTGTGGTCCGGTGGCCGGCGGGTCAGCCGCGACCGGACCGAGGCCCTGTTCGCCGCACGGTTCCTCGTCGCCGTCCGCCAGGACGACGGCACCCCCGTACTGACCCCCAGCCCGATGGGGCAGGTCGCCCTTGAGCTGGCGCGGCTCCACCCCGCCGGACTCCACGACAACGACCGCGACGCCTACGAGTCGCGGTTCGCCCGGGTCCGGCGGCGCCACAAGCGCCGTGACGACCAGAAGGCCGCAGCCCGCGCGCTCCCGCCGCTCGACTCCAGCGCCCGGAACCTGTACCGAAAGCCGGTCACGCTCAACGAACAGCGGGCCCGCGACGAGCGCGACGCCGCCGACCGATGGGAGGACGAGGGCGGCCGCTACCCCGGCGCGCATACGCCGAGCCCGCGGTGAACTCCGTCACGAGCCCGTCCGTCCGGCTCATCCCGCCTCGGGCACGGCCATACCGTCGTGCAGCCCGCTTTGTGGTGACGGCGGGCGCGGTGGCGGTGGCCGGACCGGCCGAATGCTGCTCGATCCCTCGGACACCGCAGACCCCCGCGGCAGGGGGCACAGCCGGAGTTGAGAGAGTGTAGTCATGAGCGAGTGGGGGGTGGCGCTGATCGCGGCTGGATCTGCGATCGCCGGCAGCGCAGTGACAGGCTGGTTCACGCGTAGTGCAGGTCTGCGGCAAGCATCTGCCGCGCGAGTGGCTGGCGAGGAGCAGGCCGCGGCTGCACGGCACGCTGGCGAGAAACAGGCCGAAGCCATCGTGGCGACTGTGCATCAGACCTTGGAGTCGCAAGTGCGAGGGCAGCAGCTCAGCATCAAGCGCGACGCATACGTCACCTTCCTACAAGCAGCCCATGCTCTTGCCGAAGACCGCAAGCGTGATCGAGGCGCGTTGGACGAAGCACTTCTTGCAGAGGCCAAGCGGGCGTATCAGGTCCTATGGCTGGAGGGCACAAACGCCGTCACGGCACACGCACAGTTCTTCATGCGGGCCGTGGAAGATTCCCTCACGGATAGTTCCGTCGGCATGGATCAGATCGACCGCTGCCTTCTTGACTACGTCACCGTGGCGCAGCACCACGTGCAGGAACCCTGGACTTGGATGCGGCGGAGCCGCAATTCCTGGATCGCAGGCCAGAGTACATAGACTCTTCGCCCGTGACCTGTAGTTCCTTGTTGCCTCCGGCGGGTCCTACTCGGAGGGGGTGGGGGCCGGGTTGGTCGGGTGCGGGAGCGTCGTGGTGCGGGTGGTGGAGGCGGGGTTCCCTCCTCGGCCGGACACCCCGGGGGGCGTACCAGGGTTCCGGGCACGGCGTCCAGGCCGAGCCGCTTCGCGGTCGCTGCGCGAGCCAGGACACCGCGCCCGGAACCCTGGTGCGGCGGAGCTGTCCGACCGAGGAGGGAACCCCGCCCAGGCCCGTGATGGGCGCGGCCCGGCGGGCGGGTGCGGGTCGGTGGTGGCGAGAGAAGGCCAGGTCGGGGCTCATGTCGGGGTTGACCCAACCCCTAAAACATGGTTTAATTAGTGATGTCGGAAGGGGAGGGCAACCCCCGACCGGCACCCGGCGGGCCGACCGGCCGCCGACAGTCACTCTCACCAGGAGTCAAGCGATGAACGTTCCTCCGACCGTCACGGAGCTCGCCTACCCGATCGCGCTGGAGCTCGGCGGGAACTGGCGCCCGCAGCCTGCGCGCCACGGCGTTCGAGAACTGGATCACGCCGCCACCTTCACCCACCTGGACGGGCGGCAACTCCATCTCTCCGAGCGGTTCGATGACCCCGGGCACCTGCACATCCGGGGTGCATTCCCTGCCACCGACTACCCGTTCCGGAAGGGCGAGCGCGACACGATCCGCGTCGTCATGTCTGAGGACCCGGCGAGCATTGCGGCTCGGATAGCCGCCGACCTCATCCCCGTCCACCAGGATGTTCACGAGCGGGTGACCGACCACAACCGCGCACAGGCAGAGACGCGGCGGGGTGTCGAGGAGACCGCGCGCGATCTCTCCGCCCGTCTCCCCGGAGCCCGTACCCGTATCGACGGCACAACGGCTTTTGTCTACATGAACCTTGAGCCGGGAGAGGTTCGTATCGGACTCGACGGTGAAATGGTGAGCCTCGCACTCAATGATGTGCCCCGAATCATCGCCGACGCCGTGGTTTTTGCGGTGAGCCGTTTTCTCCCCAGCGTGCAAACTCCTGACGATGAGTTGGGCTGCTGTGGCGACGGATGCGCCCTCTAATTTCCGCATGCACTCGGGGCGGTGCGCTTCCGTGGTGCACCGCCCCGCACAGAAAGGCCCCGTGGTGAGCGCCGATATATTTATCATCGAGCCACAATGGACCGTCCAGGCCCCATACCTCCGGTGCACCCTCAAGCGCGCCCTTGCGCTCCAGTCCGCACACAACGTGTGGTCCGGTACTGAGCACATCAACAACGCCGTTGCGATGGCCTATGGCGATCAACTCCCGGATTCCCGCCGATGGGAACTGACTCGCTCCCAACTCCGCACACTCAAAATCGCCATTGAATGGCGCCGGGCCACGCGCGCGGCCAGTGACAAGACGACCGCTCCCGAAATCCTCGAACGCTGGATGCGAATAGAGGACGAGGTCATGGGCGCATACCGCGCCACGAGCAACGAAACGGGCTCGTACTGGATGTAGGGTTGCCGACCATCCAGAAACATGGTTTAATTAGTGATGTCGGAAGGGGGAGGGCAACCCCCCGACCGACACCCCCGGAGGGCCAGTCGGCCCCGAACGCCTATCTCTCACCAGGAGGACTGCGACATGCCCCGTAAGCCGAAGATGACCGACGAAGAGCGCCGGGCCTACTCCGCCAAGATGCGCGGTGACCTCGAAGCCGTCATGGATCGCGCATATGGTGCGATGGTCGCGCGCGAGGACTTCTGGGCCGCAGTCATGCGCACGGCTGCGAACCTCACTCACACGGACCGCGACGACCGCAGCCCCACCAACTGCATCGCCGTCGCCGCCCAGCACCCCAACGCCACCCACATACTCAGCTCGGGTGACTGGCGAAAGATCGGACGCTTCCCGACCAAGGGCTCCACGTCTCTCCGCATCTGGACGCCGATCAAGCGGCGGCCGGAGGAGGGGCAGGAGGGCGCGGCGGCACCTTCCGACGGCGGCCAGCAAGAGGCCATCGACAAGACCACCGAAGGCGCACCGCGCAGGGTGTCCGGCTTCAAGGCCGGGCCGGTTTTCGACATCAGTCAGACCGACGGCGACGCATACGAGCCGCCCGCCGCCACCCCGCTCGCCGCCGAGGTCGTTCGCGATGTCCTGGTGAGCCAGTACCGCGACCAGTACCACGAGGACCCCGAGCAGGCCGGAGGCTTCGACTTCACCCAGCGGGCACCCGACAACGCCGTGCGCATCCTGCTGTACGGCCACGCGTGGCGGCGCATCCCCGAGGCGGATGCCCCCCTTCCCGGCCAGCACGCAGCCGAGGTGGCTTCGGCCGCCCACGTTGCCGCGCTCATCCTCGGAATCCCCCCGGGCCCCGCCGTCATGCCGCCGCTCGCGGGCATCATCACTCAGGACAAGCGGCCCCCGGTTCATGAGGCTGCCGTACGAGTCATCGAGACCGGCCGCGCCATCGCCCGCGCCGCCAGGGCTGCCGCCGAGCGTCGACGTGAACTTGTCGCGGCCGGTTGACCAGAACCGGAGAACATGGTTTAATTAATGGTGTCGGAAGGGGGAGGGCAACCCCCCGACCGACACCCCCGCCGGGGCCGACCGGCCCCGGCGGACTCTCTCACCAGACAGGGATACGACATGCTCACCACCGACCAGACGCCCACTGTCCAGGACTTCCCCACCGCGACGCTCGTGATCGCCGGACCCTGGTTTCGGGGCCACCAGCTCGACACCCGCCCGGCCGTCGTCGTCGGCCCGTTCGGTGGGCCGGAGTTCGCGGAAGAGGCCACCATGTCCGTGGTCTGGTTCTTCACCCTCGGTGCCCCGCAGCCGGGCGACAGCGTCCAGGCGATGTTCCCGCACGAGCTGACCCCGCTCGACGACACGCTCACCACGATGCACCCGGACGTGTTCCGCGACATCGCCCGCAGCCTGCGCCGGGGCCGGTTCGCCTACGACGACGGAGACGCGCTCCGCACCGCCGTCCGCCAGGCATGGCGCGAGCGGACCGGACTGGCCGACGCCGACCCGGCCGCCCGCCAGACGCTCCACCGCAGCTGACACCCAGGCCCGCCGGTCCGGGGGAGGGCAACCCTCCGGACCGGCAGGCCACCAGCAGCCCAACGGACACCCCTTCGGGGCGGCAGGACAGGTCCGGTGCGTTCACCGCCGCCGGCCGACTCCGCCGCAGGCGGCTCCGCCGACCGACGACGGGCACCGGACCGCAGCGGACGCGCCCCGCGGGGGCGCGACTGCCCCTGTCGTCGCGCAGGCGCGACGACCCGCGAGCCGATCGTCCCTCACGGCCCGCGCCGGTGGCGCAGCGCCGCTGCCAACGCACGGTCCGCCCTGCGGCCGGACCACAAACTCTCACCAGGAAAGACCAGTTCAGTGACTATCGAGATCACCCACACCCGCCGCGAAGGAACCCTGATCGAGGGGACCAGCCGGGGCGACGGATCGGCCGAGATCCTGCGACTCCGTGAGTACGGTCGCACCCAACGCCAGCCCTTCCGCTGGAGCAGGAACCTTGATTGCTGGTACCTCCCGCACAGCCGCGACCACGCCACCTACACCCCCTCGCTCGAACTCCTCGCGCAGCGACTCCGGGAGAAGGGGTTCGAGGTCACCTTGACCGTCGACAACGCCGACCGCCGGAGCTTCAGCGAGGCCGAGGAGGAGCGGGAGGAGAAGGCCGAAGGCCGCGCGGACCGGTTCGGGGGGTACGCCGCCAGCGCTGCCCAGTCCTCCGAGGCCACGCGGAAGAAGAGCCACGACATATCCGAGCGGTTCGCCTTCGGTCAGCCGATCCTCGTCGGTCACCACTCCGAGGGCCGTGCCCGCCGCGATCACGCGCGGGTGGACGACGCGATGCGCAAGAGCATCGGCGAGAGTGACCGCGCCTCCCACTGGAGCGGCCGGGCGCAGGCCGCCGCGAATTACCAGCAGGTCAAGAAGGACCCCGGCCGCACGCTCCGTCGTCTCGACAAGCTGCGGGCCGATCTCCGCGCGGTGGAGAAGTGGCAGCGCGGCCAGTCCGCCAAGGGGTTCTCCCGGAACCCGGCTGACCCGGAGCTGGAGATCGAGCGCCAGGAGTTGACCGAGGAGATTGCCCACTGGGAGAAGGTCATCAAGGACGCCGAAGCCGATGGCTTCAAGGTGTGGTCGCGGGCCGACTTCAAGCGCGGTGACTTCGTGCTCTACCGCGGAACCTGGTACGAGGTCCTGCGGGTCAACCCGAAGTCCGTGACCATCCCGCACATCCACAACGGCGTCGGCAAGCGCATCGTCCGCGCCACCGGCAACCAGTACGACGACTGGACATGGACCGCCCCCTACGACGGTGTGTCCGGGCGCAAGAGCGCCGCCGAGATGCAGCAGCCGCCCCAGGCCCCGGCCACCGAAGCGCAGGAACCGGCCGAGCAGTCCACGGCGGTCGAGGAACCGGTGCCGGTCGTGAAGCCGACCGCCGCAGCGGCCCCCGCCGCAGGTGCGAACTGGCTGGACGGAATGGCGCTGGTGCTGATCGCCTCGAAGGGCTCCAGCCGCTCCCGCAAGCGGCGCGCCTTGTGGGCCATGACCCGCCGCGAGGCACAGGCCGTATGCGGCGACCCCCGCACCTCCGGCCGCTCCTACATGCTCACCTGGACCGACCGGCCCGGCACCGAAGGCGCCGACTGGGAATGGGTCCCGGACAACGGCAGCCACGCCCCGGTCCTAGACGAGCTGGGCATTACCCCGCGCCGCGAGTGGACCACCGCGCCGCAGGCCCCGGCCTCCGAAGCCGCGTAACGACGCCCCCGCCCGCCCCGGCGGCCGAGCGCGCCGGGGCGGGCCCCTCTCTCACCAGACAAGGGCACCACCATGACCACGCAACTCCTCGAACGACCCGCGACCATCACCGTCCCCGACACCGAAGCGGGCAGGCTCATCGTCCCCGCGACCGAGGGCAGCACCACCGTCCCGACGTACCGCGTCGGCGCCCCCGACATCCAGTGCCGATACCCCGTGATCGTCGGCGAAGACCAGGTCATCGGCCGCGCCTACAGGTGGCACCGAGACTGGCTCGTCCTCACCACCGAGGGCGAACGCAACCTCCGCCGCCCGCCCAAGGGGACCCCCGGCACCGATATGGCCGCTGCCCATCTCGCGGAGGAGTACGCCGCCGGTCGGATCGGCGCCGTGCCCCTGGACCAGGTGCTCGCCGAGGCCCCCACGCCGTTGTGCGGGCCGGTGCCCCTCCTGCACCCGCGGATGCCGGTCAACGATCGCAACACCGAGGGCGCGCAGGTCGCGTTCGCGGGACTCCTGGCCCACCACTGGCGGGCAGTGCTCACCGGGTTCCCCGGCAGCGATAACCACTGGTTCCTCAGCTGCGAATTGTGTGACTGGCAGGGCCCGAAGTTCTGGAGCCACTTGCGCGGGCGCAACGGAGAGCCGCCGAGCGCGCGCCGTCACAAGGGTGGGTGCATCGGAGAGGACAAGGTTCGCCGACTGATCCCCGCCTACCACTAGCAGCCGACCGAGGGGCGGCGGCAGCGCGCCGCCGCCCCCGCGCTCCCGAAGGACAGCACCGTGCCGACCCGCCACACCCCCGAAAGCATCGTCATCGCGGACACCCCGGCCGCGATCCTGGAATGGGCCGCCCGCCACATCGAACACGTCGGCATTCACCAGGGCCCCCGTCTGTTCGCCGGTCCGGGCCGTACGGCCACGTTGCCGTGCTGGCCGCGCGGCGCCCTCGAAGTCGCCGCCGGCCACGGGCGGGGAGCCGCCGGCCGGACGTACGACTGGGACCGCATTGACCGTGCCCATGATCAGGCGTTCGCCATCCTCGCGGAAACCCTCACCGGTCACCCCGTCGACGCCGCCGACCCCGCCGCTGCCAAGGCCCGGCACCGCGAGGCCATCGACCGGTGGAGCAGCGAGCCCGGCCGTACCGCCGCCGACGCCGCCCACGCGTTCCGCACCGCCGCCGCCCGCGTCGAACACGCCCTGTTCTGACCCCCGCCACCCGCCAGCATCCCGAGTCATCGAAGGCCCACACGATGGACGAGACGACAGAAGACCGAAGCACCACCAGGACGCCGAGCCGCCGAGGAGCCGCCACCCCCAGCCGGGACGGCATCCACCGGCTCAGCGTTCCCCTCCACCCCCGGCTCAGCGCGACCGAGCTGATCCGCGTACTCCTCGCGGCCCCGAGGGCAAACGACCTCTCCGCCCTTGACCCGGTTCAGGTCCGGTCGCTCATCGCAGACGTGCTCACCCAGCACGGCTATGACGTGCTCGACCGGTCGCCGTACTACCCGGAGCTCGACCGTCACCAGGACGCCCGCCGCGCGGTGCGCCGTGCGTACGGGACGCGGTTCCTCGATGCCCCCGACGAACAGGCCGCGCTCGCGGACCCGCTCCGCGAAGTCCTCGCCGTCGGAAGCAGGAAACCGTGACCGCCACCGTCGTCGAGCCGACTGGAGCACGGGCACGGCAGACGTACTACTGGAGAGTGCGCAACGCGCGGACGCGCCACCGCCCAGAGAGCGCCGGGCAGGCGTGGCACATCCAGGCCGGACACCCCGGCGGCGCGTACAGCGACCTCGGCCACGAACTGGACACGCCCGCACACCACACCCCGACCCTGCTCTCCCGGAGCCGGCCGACCAGCCGCCGGGGGGAGAAGCAGGAGTTCCGTGGCGGGTGTCTCGCGTGCCCGTGGGAAGGCCCCGTGCACTGCGGGGACGGGTTTGGGGGTGGTGACAACGTGGCGGTGGAGCAGGCACACGACCATGCGTTCCCCGGCTGGAGGACGTTGCCGCCGATCCCCACCGTCGAGGACCGATGGGCAGTGCCGCGGAGCCGGAGCCGCTGGGCCCAGTTCACCGCCAGCTACCCGGCCGGTTGGATCGACCAGGGCGCCCCCGTCGTGGCGTGGAGCCGGTACCGCCGCGAAGCCCACGCCCCTCCGCACGCGGGACGTCCCCGCTACGAACTCCGCGTTCCTCGGCCGCCCGTCGGCCGGGGCCAACGCTCCGAAGATCAGGGGGCCCTCTTCTGATGAGCGCCGTCGTCCGGATCAGGGCCCCACCCCACCCAATCCAAAGGTGGTTTAATTACTCCGCTGACGGCGGAGCGGGCAACCTCCGACCGGCCGCGTGCCCCGCGGGCACGACACACCCCAGACAACAGACGACGGCCAGCGCACAAGGGCAACAAGGCGCTGGCCGTCAGTGTCCTCTCACCAGAAAGAACCCCACCATGCTATGCGACCGACACCCCGACTGTCCCCAGCCCGGCGACGTCGCCCAGCTCATCACGGGTAACAGCATTGATGCCGACCCGAACGACACCTTCGTCATCGTCGAGGACTTCCCCCCGACCGGCCGGCACATCGTGCTCAACTTCCCCGTCGACCACCCCGGCCGTGCCGACTGGGCCGCCGCCGTCCCCCTGGCCGACATAGCCACCCTCACCCGACTCGAATCGGCGGGCAGCCGTACATGGGCGCCGGCCCCCGACCCGGACGACATCCCGTAACCACACAACGCGGTCACGACCGCGACCGAGAACAGGAGGCGAGCGTGTCCCCGAAGACCGGCCGCACGCTTTACTCGCGCGCAGACCTGCGCAAGGTCCACGGCATCAGCGAGCCGACCCTTCAGAACCTCTGGACCGACCGGGAGAACAACGGGCACCCGCCCGTCGCGGACACCATCAACGGCGTCATGCACTGGGACGGCGACGCATGGGCGACGTGGCACCACGAGCTCCAGCGGCAGCGTGCCGCCGCCGCCACCACCAATCCGCCGAAGCTCGACGGCGACCCCGAAGAGATGGTGGGCCCCGCCGAAGCCGCGAAAATCTGTGGATTCGCCGACTCCGCCACCGTCTCCCACTACGTCAAGAACCCGCCCGAGGGGTGGCCCGAGCCCGATGACTGGGACGAGCTTCCGACCCGGCGGCGGCCTAAGTGGAAGCGGTGGAGGCTGTGGCACTACCTCGCGGAACGCAAGGGCCGCGGGCACGCCGGAGGGCGCACCGCGGGCCGCAAGGGCCTGGCCTACCCCTACCAGGGAGACGAGCGGCTGACCCTCGCCCGGCAGGCCATCGCGGCGAACCCCGGCGCGAAGAACGCCGACCTGATCCCCCAGCTCCAGAGCCAGACGGAGAAGACCTACTCCCGCCCAACCTGGAACCTCATCCTCAAGTCCGCCCGCGAGCACCCCGAGGAGTGACCCGTGCCCGACACCCCCTGTCCGCGCTGCGGCGGCCCACTCGGTGAACGACCCGCCCGATCCCGGATCACGGTTGATCGTGACGTTCGAATCTGCGCCGCTTGTGGGACCGAAGAAGCTGTTCGGGACGCAACTGGGCAGACACCAGTACCGTTCGGCGATTGGCCGGTGAAGTAGACGGTGCACATGGGGAGGGCCCCCACCCCTCAGAGGGGTGGGGGCCCTCCCCATGTGCGTGTCCGGTCAGGGCCGTGGGTGCAACGGAGTGGCCGGGGGAGCGCCGTCCGGGGCGTCGTCCGTGGGGGGCTCCGTCAGCCAGCGCCACAGCCGTCGCCGCAGCGCGGCGAAGGCCCGTCGCTTCAAGCGTGCCGCCCATGACCGGATGTGTCGCGCACGTCGGCGAATTCGTGGGCCGTAGTGCGAGAGGAGCACGGGCATTAGCAATAGGGAGAGAAGCAGCAGGTAGAGGAGCAACCAGTGGGACATCATCACGATCAACCTCACGCGGGTCTCGGTACCCCCGCGCGAAGCTATGCAGCGAGGGTGAACTCGGTCGGGCCGGGAACCGGACCCGCTCCGGGAGCGCGGGGCACGCACGGTACGGCCAGCCGCAGGACACCGCATGGCGAGGACTCGTTGGGCGGGACAGCGGCGAGGTGATCGAAGAACTTGCCGCCACCCATCAGAAGGCGCTGCGCGAGGACCAGAAGCAATCCGGAGAGCGCGGACGCGGCATCAGCAAGGTGTCGAAGCTCAGCCCAGTTCGGAACATGTCCGCCCCGACTGAGGTCATCAAGTCGATGACTGAACTGGTCGATCAGGTCAATGATGAAAGTCGCGGTCTTACCTGCGCCGGCCGAGTGCCAAACGATGGACTCCAGCCCCGCGAGCCGATGCTGTCCATCGGCGACGTACTGCTGGGCGGGAGGTGGCGCATCGGCAAGCCCATGGAGGAGCCCGGATGTGCTGCTCGGGAGACCCAAGGTCTCCTCCGCCGTCCGGAGCAGGAGGCGTGCTACATCCTCAGACTTTGGGGAGTTGGAGAAGTCCTTCGCCAGGAAAGCCCAGAACTGCCCCCAGTCACCCAAACGGGCGCTGGCCAAGTTCAGAGCGCCGACGCGGTCGAGGTCGACTCCGTGGGACAGCATGCTGGTCGCCAGGATCATGTCGACGTCCTGAACAGGCTGAACAGCTGTCTTGTGTGCCCAGGACCCCGTCATCAGCTCTGGCAGCGTGGGGAACCACGCTGCGGGCATGATCGGAAGAGGGTCGGTCACGTCGGGAAGCCTACTCCGCCCGACTCCAGCTCTGTTCGGTTCCGCCCTTATGCGACCCGTCCTCATCAGAGCCACCCACACCTATCGGCAGGTAACAGTCACATCAGCGATCAGGCGACCAATCACCGATTCACCGGAGTCACATCCCTGTTGGATGTCCGTTGCACTCGAAGGTTGCGCATCCGACCGGCGGTGGCCAGCGCGACGAAACCTTTGTCGTCGCATCGCGCGCCGAAGGTGCGCAGACCTACCTTGCGTCTGCACCGGCCCAGGGCACGTGAATGCGACGACTCCCGTGCCCGGCAGTCGTCGAACCTACCCGCGGGTCAGGTTGTGCTCTGGAGGATGAGGCAGGTGGTGGTGGCGTGGGCGATGAGCTTGCCGTTGTCGTCCAGCACCTTGCCTTCGGCGGTGGCGGTGCGTCGGCCGGTGTGGATGACGGTGCCGGTGGCGGTGAGTTTCTGGTCGTCGGTGCGGGCGGCGCGAATGTAGTTCACCTTGAGTTCGAGGGTGGTGTAGCCGGTGCCTGCGGGGAGGGTGGTGTGGACGGCGCAGCCCATGACGGAGTCGAGGAGGGTGGCGGCGATCCCGCCGTGGACGGTGCCGAGGGGGTTGGCGAAGTCGGGGTTGGTGTTCAGGGACATGACGATGCGGCCGTGCTCGACCTCGTCGAAGTGCATGCCGAGCAGGCGGCGTATGGAGGGAACGTCGTCGCTGTCGGTGCTCTTCACCCAGCGCAGCAGCTCCAGGCCGGTCATGGCGGCGGGGTCGGCGGTGGTCACGCTCGTACTCCTTGATCGTGTGGTTCAGGGGCGGGTGGGGGCGTGCGCCGGCGGTCAGCCCAGGGGGTTGGAGGAGTCGCGTAGGGCGGCCAGGGCAGGGGCGTACATGCGGGCCTTGATGGTGGCGAGGGTGTCGCCGGCCTTGGCCGCGTTGGTGCGGGCGAGGTCGACGGCGGTGCTGCGGACGGCGTCCTCGGCGACCGCGTGGTCGACGATGCGGGCGGCTGCGGCGTCGGTGCCGCCGTAGCGGTGGCCGGTGAGCATCGCTTCGTGGGCGGTCTGCGGGTGCAGGCGGGCCTGGACGAGGGCGGCCATGCCGGGGGTGAAGGGGATGTGGATGTCGACTTCGGGCAGGCACCAGAAGCCGCGGTCGGCGCGCATGACCCGGAAGTCGTGGGCGAGGGTGAGCATCGCTCCGGCGGCGAAGGCGTGTCCCTGGACGGCGGCGACGGTGATCACGGGCAGGGAGAGCAGGCGGGCGAAGAGCCGCTGGACGGAGACGATGTAGTCCCGGTACTGGTCGGGGTTGGCGGCGAGCCAGTCCAGATCGAGGCCGTTGGAGTAGAACTTGCCGCGCGCCTCGGTGACCAGGGCGCGCGGTCCTTCCGTCTTCTCGACCTCGTCCAGGGCGGATTCCAGGGCGGTGATCCAGTCGGGGTGGAAGCGGTTCTCCCCGTCGCCGAGGTCGAGGGTGAAGACGTTGTCCTGGCGCTCCAGCGTGGGCATGGCGGCTCCTTCGGAGTGGACCGTTCGGGGTCGGCGTGTTCGGTGTCGCTGCGGTTTACCGGCCAGTACTGTCGCGGGTGTCGGGCCGGTCGGCAAGGGCGTGGACGAGCAGTGCGTGGATCTCGGCGGCGGCGTCCTCCATGGGGGCGGTGCTTTCCTGAGCCCGGCACATCACCACGGCGCCCTCCTCCGCGGCCACGATCAGGGCGGCCAGGCGGCGGCTGCGCTCCTCGGACAGGCCGTGCCGTTCCAGGAGAGCGGTGAACGCCCGCTGCCAGCGCAGGAAGACCTGGCCTGCGGTGTGGGCGAGTTGGGGGGCTTCGTCGTTGGCCTCCACCGCCACGGCGACGATCGGGCAGCCGGACCGGAACCCGCTGTCCTTCACCTGGTCGCGCCAGCGTGCGAAGAAGTCGTCGACCGCCCGGATCGGGTCTTCGGTCTGCGCGAGGGTTTCGATCATGCCGGTCATCAGGTCGCCGCCGAGTGTGACCGCTTCCTCGATCAGCTGGGTCCGGCCGCCGGGGAAGTGGTGGTAGACCGAGCCGCGTGGGGCTTTGCTGTGGGCGAGCACCCGGTCGATGGTGGTCGCGCTCGCGCCGTACTCGCGCAACAGGGTCATCGTGGAGCTCACCATGCGCTCACGGCTGTCGCTCTTACGGGGACTCATCGCGCCCCTTTCCTCGCCTGGCGGGCCGCCGCCTGCCTGCGGGACGGACCGGATGGTGCTGATGTGGTACTTGGCCCTGTTTGCGGACCCGGTCCCGGCATTCTATGGTCTAAGACATAGAACATACAAGGGAGTGGCCGGCCGCCCGGCCACCCCGCCGCCGAAAGGATTTGTTCGTCATGGCCTCCGCGCTTTACTTCAACGTGTTCAACGCGCCCGAGAAGCCGATCGTGGGCGACCGGCCCCATGCGCTGGGGGCGCCGATGGCCTGGGATCCGATGGCCCCGGTCCTGATCTACGGGGAGCACGACGCGGTTCTTGTGGACCCGCTGACCACCGTGCCCGAGGCCGAGGCGCTGGCCGCCTGGGTCAGGCTCCACCACCGCAATCTCACGACGATCTACATCACCCACGGCCACCTGGACCACTTCGCCGGGCTGAGCGTGCTCCTGCGGCACTACCCCGACGCCAAGGCCATCGCGACGCCGAAGGCGGTCGAGTTCGCGCACACCCAGTCCGCGGCTGCCTACCGCAAGCTCCTGCCCGGGCAGATGCCCACGGCGATCGCCCTGCCCGAGCCCTTTGCCGACAGCTCCTTCGAGCTGGAGGGCCACGAGCTGCGCATCATCGAGCAGGGCCGCACCGACGCGCCCGACAGCACCTCGCTGTACGTGCCCGCTCTCGACCTCGTGGTCGGCGGCGACGTGGTCTACAACCAGTGCCACCAGTACGTCGCCGAGCTCACCGACGACATCCGCGAGAACTGGATCGCCGCGCTGGACCGCCTGGCGGCGCTGAACCCGAAGACCGTCGTCGCCGGCCACAAGAAGCCGGGCGTCCCCGACACTCCCGAGTGCATCGAGTGGACCAAGCGCTACCTGAACGACTTCGCCCGCCTGAAGAAGGAGACCTCCGGCGAGCGCGAGCTGTTCGACGCCATGGGCGAGCTGTACCCCACCTGGGCCGCCCGCCAGTCGTGGCTGATGTTCGGCCTGGCCTGACCCCGAACCCCGGCACCTCGAACCCACCCCATGTCCCAGGAGACACCATGACCACCACACCCGCTGCCGCACACGTGTTCGGCATGCTGATAGACGGTCGGACCGTTCCCGCCGAGGGCACCCCGCTTGAGGTGATCAACCCGGCGACCGGACAGGTCATCGGCCACGTCCCGGACGCCACCGACGCCCAGCTGGACCAGGCCGTCGACGCCGCCGCCCGCTCCTTCGCCACCTGGCGGACCGTGCCCGTCGAGGAGCGCCGTACCGCGGTCCGCTCACTCGCGCAGGTGCTGCGTGAGCACCGCGAGGAGCTGGCCGCGCTGCTGACCGCCGAGCAGGGCAAGCCGCTCGCCGCGGCGCGCGGCGAGATCAACGCCGCAGCCGCCTACTGCGAGGGCACCGCCGCGCTCGACTTCCCCGAGGAAGAACTGCGGGAGGACGCCACCCACCGGGTGCGGATCCGGCACATACCGCTGGGCCCGGTCGCCGGCATCGTGCCGTGGAACTTTCCCGTGGCGCAGGCGTTCTGGAAGATCGCCCCGGCTCTGCTCACCGGCAACACCCTCGTCCTCAAGCCCGCTCCCACGACGCCGCTGACGACCGCCCGCATCGGTGAACTGCTGCACGACGCGCTGCCGGCCGGCACACTCAACATCGTCACCGGCGGAGACAGCCTCGGCCCGCGGCTGACCGAGCACCCGGGCATCCGCAAGATCGCGTTCACCGGGTCCACGGCCACCGGCCGCAAGGTCATGCAGTCCGCCTCGCACCACATGGCCCGCCTCACCCTCGAACTGGGCGGCAACGACGCCGCGATCGTCCTCCCGGACGCCGACCTGGACACCATCGCCGACAAGCTCTTCTGGGCCTCGTTCAACAACACCGGCCAGGTGTGCGTCGGCTCCAAGCGCATCTACGTCCACGAAGACATCTACGACGCCTTCGCCGAGCGCTTCGCTGCGGTGGCGCGGCAGGTCCGGGTCGGAGACGGTGCCGAGGACGGCGTGCAGCTCGGCCCGATCAACAACCGCGCCCAGTACGAGCGGGTCGTCGCCCTCATCGAGCAGAGCCGCAAGGACGGACTGTCCTTCCTGGTTGAGGGCGACATCCCCGACGGGCCCGGCTTCTTCGTCCACCCCACCGTGGTGGACAACCCGCCCGAGGACGCGCCGATCGTCACCCAGGAGCAGTTCGGTCCCGTGGTGCCGCTGCTGAAGTGGCGCGACGAGGACGAGGTCATCGCCCGCGCGAACAACTCCGAATACGGTCTCGCCGGCTCCGTATGGGGCACGGATCTGACAGCGGCCGAGCGGATCGCCGGGCGGATCGAGTCGGGCACCGTCTGGGTCAACGAGTCCCAGCGCTACTCACCCCAGCTCCCCTTCGCCGGCCTGAAGGACTCCGGCATCGGAGCCGAACACGGCGTGGAGGGCCTGCTGCACTTCACCGACGTGCAGGTCACCTCCGTCCGCAAGGGCTGACAGCACCCGCCCCGCAAACTCCCCGATCAGTACGTGACAAGGTCATCATGAACATCGTTCTCTACGCCGCGACCGGCCGGGCCGGAAGCGCCATCCTCCAGGAACTCATCAGCCGCGGACATCAGGTGACGGCCGCAGTCCGCCACCCGGAGAAGCTGCCCGCCGGCCTCGCTGACACCGTGAAGACGGTTCGCGACGACCTGAGCAGCACCGACCGTATTGCCCAGGTCGTCGCCGGCGCGGACGCCGTCGTGAGTGCCTACGGGGCGCCGCTCGACGACACCGATCAGCTGGTCGGCGTCACCGAGCGTCTGATCGCCGCCGTACGGCAGGCGGACGCACCCCGCCTGATCGTGGTGGGCGGTGCCGGTTCGCTGGAGTACTCGCCCGGCGTCACGGTCCTCGACTCCGGCCACTGGCCCGAAGCCTGGGCCCCCATCGCCCGCTCCCACATGAAGGCGTTCGCCGCCCTGTGCGCCTCCGACATCAACTGGACCTACTTCAGCCCGCCCCTGCTGATCGAACCCGGCGCGCGCACCGGCACCTTCCGGCTGGGCAAGGACGCCCTCATCCAGGACGAGCAGGGCAACAGCCGGATCTCCTTCGAGGACTACGCCATCGCCCTGGTCGACGAACTCGAAAAGCCGGCACACCAGCGGTCCCGTTTCACCATCGGCTACTGAAACCGGCGCCTCTCGGCTGCGGCGGCACCCTCACCCGGACCGATGCCCTACGTCTGCACCTCGCCGACGTCATCGTCCAGGGCCTGATCCACTGGGACATCTGGCCTCGGCCCCGCCCGCCCGAGGCCCCCGCTCCAGGCACCATGCACGGTCACACCGACCGCTGGTGTGGCAGGCGAGAGTCTGTTCCTTCGAGGCTGCGGCGCGCAGTTTCGCGGCCGATTCCACCATCTGGTCATCAGTGCGTGTGCTGTGCCAGATGGTGCCTTCCCACTTCACGTACTGAGGTTCGCCGTCACGGAGGAGGACCGGTTTGAGGTGGCCGTGGAATAGGAGGGTGCGGCCCTGATCCCGGCGGCTGCGGCTGAACCACATCGCGCTCTTCTCGTGGCGGGCGCGTCGGTTCGCTGCGATGCCGGGGAGGGTGCCGCGGACGCGGCCGGGTGTGTAGGTGGCCAGGGGCCGACTCGGTGGCCGCCAGGAGTCGGCGAGCGCCCAGTGCGCGACGGCGTCGCCGCTGCGGCCTGGCGGGCTGTAGGGGTAGGTGACGCGGCCCGCGACCTCCGCGAAGAACCGGGCCTGCTCGGCCTCGGTGCCGCCGGCCAGCCGTCGCCAGTGAGACGAGGCAATCAGCGGGGCCAGGGCGACGGCTTCGGGATAGACCGCGGCGAACAGCCGCGAGGTGCTGTAGTCGACGTAGTCCTGCTTCTCCCGGTCGAAGGGGATCAGGATGTCGAGTCGGTCGTCCCAGGTGTCCCAGGAGCCGAAGGGCGACGGGCGCCCGTCCGCGGACCAGATGTGCGCGCAGATCATGAGGCCGGTCAGCACCGCGTCGTAGGTGGCGGCCCAGCCGTAACGCCGCAGCACGAGCAGGTGGCGCCGCTGTGCGTCGATGATGTCCGGGAGCCGGGCGAGATCGACGGCGCCATGGTCGATGTCGGGCGGGCCGATCCAGGTGCCGTGCCGCAGGCAGACGTAGGTGTGGTGAGGCAGGAGCCGGACCACCCGGCCGCCGGGATGGCGGGCGTCGCAGAGGTGGCAGCCGGTCTGCGGCTGGTGACGGAACATCTCCCAATTCGATAGCGGGTCGCGCAGTTCCGGCATCGCTCCGGCCAGGGCGTGGACGCTGCGTCCGGTCAGTGCGGCGAGTCGTTCGGGAACGACGATGCGGCGCCCGGCCCCCGGATAGGCGGGCTCGGTGACCTGCAACCACAGGCCGTGGATGTCCAGGCCGTGCAGGGTGGCCAGGCGGCTGACGTAGGACAGGGGGATCTCATGCCGGGCGGGCGGAACAGGGTCGGGCAGCGTACGCAGCATCAGGCCACGTGCCTCCGACGCCCCGTCGACTTGGCCGGAGCGGTGAGCCGTTCGGACTGCTCGGCGGCGAAGTCGATCGGGACAATTCCCAGCAGCGCTTGGGTGATGGCCTCGCTGCCGTCCTCGATGGCCAGCACGGCGGCGCCGCGGACGAGCTGCGACAGGCTGCCGATCATGCCGCCGGTGCGGTGGAAGAGGTAGTCGCTCATCGCACTCAGCGTGCCCGGCGCGTGCTCGTGCAGGCGGAGCATGGATTCCAGCGTGCCGACCAGGCCCCTCCACGCGTCCTTGTCCGCGGTGGTGGCATAGGGGAACGGGGCGGCGGGGATGACGACGAACCGCCCGGCGATCTGCCGTCCCCGCGTGCCGGCGAACAGCCCCCGGCTCTCGATGTCGATGCCCGCGTAGCCGAACGTGGCAGGCAGCCGCTCGGCAAAGTACTTCAACTGGTCGGCGGCTTCCGCCCCGGCCCGGGAGCCGAGGTTGAGGTTGTGCAACTCGTCCACCAGGACCAGGTCGACGTGGATGTGCGCGGCGGTGGCGCAAACTGCGTCGACGACATCGATGTGGGTGGCCCGGGCCGGGAAGGTCAGCCCGAAGAACCGGGCGAATTCCATCGCGAGCATTTTCGGTGTGGCCGCGGGCGGGACGGTCACATAGACGACCGGCAGCCGGGACCGCTCGTGCGGGTGCCGCTTGCGAGTGGCCAGCTCGTGCGCGCGGCCCAGCTGGGTGAGCGCGGTCGTCTTGCCCGTGCCGGAGGCGCCGGAGAGGATCACACCGCGGCGGGCGGAGACCTGGTGGCGGTTGAGCTGGATCAGCAGCCGGGCGGTGGAGATCACCTTCCGGATCGTCGGGGTGTTCACCAGCGGCAGGTCCGCGTGATACTCCCGCCGCCGGTCGTCCATCCGGTCTCGCTCCCGCGCGGTCAGCGAGGCCCGCTCGGCGGCGGGCAGCAGCTTCGGCGGGACGGTCTCGTGCTCGACGTAGCGGCGCCAGCCCTCCTTGGTGGTCAGTGGGGAGTCCGGCGGCGCCTGCTCGCCGGTCTCCGGCTGCGGCGCTGCAGTCGTGGGTGTGCTCATAGCCACCTTTCGGCTTCGGCGTGGGCGTCGAAGACTCCGAAGGGCACCACCTCCGCGGACGGGGAGGCCGCCGCGGAGTCGGGCGTGTTCTCGGTCTCGGGTGCCGTCCCGGGCGAGGGGAGGGCGGCGGCGGTGCGGGTGCGGCCGATGACCCGCGCGGAGCGCAGGTCCGGTCCGTGCTCGGCCCGGGTCAGCAGCGCGTCCAGGACGCGCGCGACGTCGGCCTCGTTCGCGTCGTCCAGGCCGGCCGCGGCGGCCAGGCGCCGGGCGTGGTCCCAGGTGAAGTCCGCGAAGGGGGCGTTCACCAGCGGCAGGTGGGCCCAAGGCGCGGTGATCCAGCCGCCGGTGGTGCGGACGAAGACGCGGGTCAGGTCGTAGGGGTCGTAGTGCACCTCCCACAGGCCCCGCTTGGCCGCGTGGCCTGAGTGCTGGCGCCGCCACGGCCCCAGCTCCGGTGCGTCGTAGGTGCGGTAGCCGATGCGGATGCCATAGTCGTTGATCGCCCGCCAGGCCACCGGTAGCAGCTCCAGGTAGTCCTCCCCGCGCAGCACCAGGGGCAGGTAGCCGGCCGCCGCGACCAGGGAGGCGTACTTGTCGTTCGGCGACATCGCCTTCCCCGGCCGGAACGGGTCGCGCAGGGCGTCGTGCGGCCTCATCTGCCACCCGGCCAGCAGCCACTCCTCCAGCAGGCCCTGAAGTTCGGGGATCGTCCAGACGGCGGCCTGCTCGACGCGCTCGCCGCGGCGGGTGACGTCCCGGCCGGTGTAGCCGGCCAGGTGCTGGCCAAACAGCGTGTTGATCGCGGAGAACGTCGCCTCCACGATCGCCTTGTCCGTCGGCGTGCGCGGACGCGCCCGCTGGACGGAGATGCCCAGCCGTTCGCAGGCCCGCAGGAAGGTGTCGGAGATGAACACCTTTCCGCCGTCGATGACCACGGTGTCCGGCACGATCACCGGCTTCGCGGCAGCCTGCTCCATCCGCGCGTCGATGCCGAGCAGCTGCCGGTGCGGCATCCGCGAGGCCGCCATCCGCAAGCTTGCAGACCAGCCCGGCCGCATCGGTTCCGGGACCAGCATCCGCGCCAGCAGCAGCGAGGCGTCCACCGCCTTGGTGCCCACCGGCCGCAGCACCGCCGCGCAGATCGTGCGGGTAGCGACATCGACCGCGATGGTTAGATCCGCCCGCGCGGTCACCCCCGAGTCCAGGATCACCATCACATCGAGCGGGGTGGAGTCGATCTGCACCTGTTCCCCGGGTCGGTCGGCGAACGTCGGTGTGAACGGCCCCGTCGGCCGGTTCGCCGTCTGCCGCCGCGTGACCGCCGAGCCGAAGGCGTGCCGCCCCGTGGCGAGCGTGTCGATGAGCTTGTAGAGGGTGCGCGTGCTCGGCAACGGCACCACCCCTTCGCCGTGCGCGGCCTCCACCGTTTTGATCACGCGGCGGATCAGCCGCGAGCGGGTGCCGGTCGAGACGTTCGTCTCGCTGTCGAGCACCTCGCGGATCGCCGCCACCAGCCGGGCATCCGCCCGGCCAGTCGCCTCCCACCGCCGCGTCGTGCGCTGATCCACCAGCCCCCAAAGGCCCTGCTTAAGGTAGCGCGACCGCTTGCCCTCCACCGTCCGCAGGCTCACGTCCAGCTCGGCCGCCTTCGCCTGCATCCGCTCGGTCAGCGACCGCGTCGCCGGGTCGTACTCCGGCCGCGCGGGTGTTCCCGGCTCGGCGCCGGGCGGCAGCCCGGTCTCCACCTCCACCACATGCCGCTGCCACTCGACCGCCGCCGCTCGCGCCGCGTCCGGCAGCGTCTCCAGCAGACCGAACGGCTCCAGCTCCGGCAGCGGCTCGGCGCCGGTAACAGCGAAGTCCGGCGCAGCCATCAGAAACGAGGCCAGCACCACCGATTCCGCCCCGGCAGCGGACCGCAGCCGCACCGCCGTCCCGGCCAGGGCCACCACCTGATGCTCATCGCTGTCGAAGGTCACCCAGTCGCCCGGCCGCAGCACCGAGCCCCCGCCCGCGGTCACCGGCCCGTCCCCGGCGAGACCAGCGAACCGCCGTGCAGCGGCACCGACACATCCACCGTCAGCTCGTGCGACCACAGCAGGTGGAACAGCACCGGCAGCACCGCCAGCGGCTCACCCGCCGTCGCGGCCCCGACCATCAGCGGCAGCGGCTCGGCGAACACCTCCCGCAGCCGCGAGGCGGCCGGCTCCACGCCGTGCCGGGGGTGCCGGTAGCCCGCCAGCCACCGGACGTTGCGGACCACGACGGCATCCGGGGCGCCCAGCAGCCGGAACTCCCATCCCACCTCGGCGCAGGCTGCCGCCGTCGTCTCGAACTTCGCCACGTCCCGCGGGCCGCGGCGTTCGGCCGGGCGGCAGTCGACGACCACGGCCGTCCCGTCGTCGCGGCGGGCGAAGTAGTCCGGCGCGTGCGAGACCGGCCGCCCGTTCGCCGCCGACCAGAACAGCCAGAACGGCTGCGAGGAGATCCCCACCACCGCCGGGTCGAAGTCCAGCAGCATGACCTGGTCGCGCTCCAGCCAGGACTCGTAGCCGACGTGCCCGCCCGTCGTCGCCGACCACCACAGGCCCGGCAGGTTCCGCTGCCGGCGGTACGACGCGAAGGCCCGCACGGGAAGGGCGTGCTCGAACGGCACGGCCCACACCTCTGGTAGCGGGCGCCGTAACTCCATCCCGTCCGGGGCGACGTACGCGACCTCGAACCCAGACGCCGACGGCCCGGCAGAACCGCCGGGCATGACCTCTAACGTACGGACCACGTCTGCCTAACCCCACCCGTCACCGCAAGGTAACTCTTCGACCCGCAAGATCCCCCGCAATGTACAACTTCAATCCGCAGCCTCCGAAGTCACAGGACATTGGATCTTGAGATCCCCGTCCCCGCGCGCAGCGATCTCAGAATCAGAGGACCAAGGTATCGTCACTCCGTGACGATACAATCAGCCAAGATGACCGAATCTGACCGGTCGAAGGCGGGGGGTGAGCGGGCCGATGGGATGGGTGACCATGATCGGCCCGTCCGACGAGCAGGTTGAGTACCGCCTTACCGGCGGCCACGGATGCGGGAAGTCCGTCGCGGTCGACGCCGAACCCCTTATCGCCGCCATCGAGGCCAAGGCTGCGGTCGCCGGTGTCCCCGTCGCCTCCCTGCTTGCGAACCGTGAGGCCAAGCGCGCTTTCTTCCGCGCCCGCGGAGCCGTCCGCAGCAAGGGCGCTGCTCGGTTCACCGGGTTCGACGCCGTCGAAGTCGCTGCCGCAGCCGGGCTCGACGCCCGCGACCTCTACGGCGAACACGCGCTCCCCGCCCGGAGCGCGGACGGACAGGTGGACTACCACCTGGACGCCAGCGAACGGCCCCTGGTCTGGATCGGTGGCGGGCTGAGCGAGTTCGGCATCGTGCCCGGCAGCGTGCTCGCCCCGGAGCAGTTCCCGGCTGCCCGGCGCCTGATGCTCGGGGAAGACCCCCGGACCGGGCAGACCCTCGTGGACCCCAAGTTGGCCATCGCGCAGGCCGCCAAGCTCCCCGCCGCCCCGCTGGCCCGCGCCATCCGCCGTACCGCCGCCGAGCGCAGCGTGAACCCGGTTTCCCTGCTCGACTCCAAGCGCAAGCAGGACGCCTTCCGCCGGATGGAGAACCAGATCCGGCGGTTCGGAGAGTCGCACCGCGTCCCCGTCTCAACGGTGTTGAAGCTCGCCGACGCGGTCGGGATCGATGCGGCCGGCCTCTACGGCGAGGACGTGGTGGAGAAGGCGGTCACCGCCGAAGCGGGCGGCCGACTGGACGCCCGCGCGCTTCTGCGCGCGGTCGAGGCCCGCGCCGCCGAGTCTGGACAACAGCCCGCCGACCTGTTCGACGCCGCGTCGATGAAGCGTCGGTACGTGCAGACCGAGGGCGAAGGCGCACGCCGTCTTCGGGATCTGCCGATGGACGTCCGCGAGGCCGTCTCGATGGCCAGGGCCGCGGGGCTCACGCCCGAGGACGTGTGGGACGCCGAGGAGATCAAGGCCGCGCTCCTCGAAGGTCGCGTGCAAGTCGGCAATCGCGGCGCGGACGTGACCCTGGACTTGTCGAAGTCGAAGTCCGCGTTCCTCGCGTACGCGCCCGAGGAGATCGCCGCCCAGGTCGAGGGCATCTACACGGCCGCCGGCCGGGAGTCCATCGGTGCGCTGGAGCGGTGGACCGCGTACGCCATGCGCGGCCACCACGGCGACGGCGAAGAAGCCGAGACCGTGAAGACGAGCGGGTTCTCCGGCTGGATGATGGTCCACCGCGCCGCCCGCCCCGTCGATGGCGCCCCGTACGGAGACCCCCACTTCCACCTGCACTTCACCCTCGCGAACATGGTCAAGGGCACCGACGGTAAGTGGTCCACGATGGCCAGCGGAGGCCGCGACCTCCACCGGCACACCCGGGCGACCCAGTCCCTCATGAATGCCCGCATTCGCCGGGAGTTGACCGACACGTTCGGCATCAGCTTCCGCCGCGAGGAGCGGACTGGCGCGTGGGAGATCGCAGCGATCCCCGAGGCCACGATCCGGCTGTTCAGCAAGCGCGACAGCCAGGTCCGGGACCTGCTGACGAAACTCGGCATCGACTACGACAGCGCCACGACCCGCGAGCGCACCGCCGCTTCCACCGCGTCCAAGGCCGCGAAGAACGGCGAGGCCGCCGGGGTCGGGGACGATGTTCTCCGTGCCTACTGGCAGGCCGAGGGTCGCGCGGCTGGAGACGACCCCGACGCCATCGCAGCCAGCGCGATGGAACGGGACCGAGCGGACCAGAACCCCACTCTGGACGAGCTGTGCGCCCAGGTCTTCGACCCCAAGACCGGCCTGACTGCGCACGCCAAGGAGTTCACGCACGCCGCCGCCATCTCCGCCGTGCTTGACGCCCTCCCGTACGGCGTCGCGGACGCCGCCGAAGCCGAACAGCTCACCAACTCCGTACTCCGGCACGCCGGATACGCGGTCCAGCTCAACCCGAAGGGGGGCGCCCAGCACTTTGCGCACGCCGACCGGTACACCACGGCGGATGTCGTGGCGGCCGAAGCGCTGATCGTCTCCGAGGCCACGAACCGGCTCGGGACTCAGGTCGCCGTCGTCAGCAGCGGCACGGTCGAGATGACGCTGTCCACCGTCGAGGCTCAGCACGGTGGCAGCTTCGCGTTCTCCGGCGAACAGGTTGCCGTTCTCGACCGGCTACTTACGGCCGGACACGGAATTGACGCCGTGGTGGGCATCGCGGGGGCAGGCAAGACCACGATCATGGCCACCGCGCGCCAGGCATGGGAAGCGCACGGTCTCGTCGTCGCCGGGGCGAGCACGGCCGCCGTCGCTGCCGCGAACCTGAAGGCTGAGGCGGGCATCGAGTCCCGCACCCTGGCGTCGTGGCTCACTGGCATCCGCGCCGGAGGCCCCGGCCTCACCGGCGTGGACGTGTTGGTCGTGGACGAAGCCGCGATGTGCGATGACCGCGACATCGCCGGACTCCTCACCCACGCCGCGAAAACCGGCACGAAGGTCGTCGGCATCGGCGACCCCAAGCAGCTCCACTCGCCCGGCATCGGCGGCAGCTTCGCCGCCGTGCACCACCTCGTGGGCGGACTCACCCTCAGCCAGAACTTCCGCCAGAAGGACATGGTCGAACGCCGGGCCCTCGAACTGTGGCGCGACGACAACCGCGTGGAATCGCTCCGTACCTTCGCCGGAACCGGCCGCGTGCACGCTCTCGCGGACAAGGACACCACCCTCGCCGCGATGCTCACCGTCTGGGCCGACAAGCGGGCCGCGCACACCGACGACCACACCGCCGTGCAGCAGCTCCTCATGCTCGCCGCCACCAACGAGATCGTGGAAGAGCTGAACACCGGCGCCCGCGCACTGCGGAAGGAGAACGGCGATCTCACCGGCCCCGAGCACGTCTACGCGCTGCCCGGTGGCGGCGAGCTGACCCTGTCCGTCGGCGACCAGGTCCTCCTACGGGTCAACGACTACCGAGGCAAGAAGAGCCGAGGCGCGAGCGAAGACGTCCTGAATGGTTTCCGCGGACTCGTGCGAGCCGTGGACGAGGACCGCCGGCTGCTGGTCGAGTGGCGGGAGAAGACCGAGGACGGCCATCGCGCCGTTGCCGAATGGGTGGACGCCGACTACATCGCACAGGGCGGGCTCAGCCTCGGATACGCGATCACCGGCCACAAGTCGCAGGGACTCACCGTCCAAGAGGCTCTGGTCTACGGACCCGGCGCCCAGGCGAACGCCCTTTACACGATGATGAGCCGCGACAAGATGGAGTCCCACCTCTTCCTGCCGCTCTCCGTCTACGAGACCGACGCTGACCGCGCCCGGCACGGCGACGCACTCACCGAACAGGAACAGCTTGACCGCGCCGTCGCGGGCCTCATCCGCGAGATCGAGACCGGCACCGAGGAACGCATGGTCCTCACTGAACTCCCGAAGGACGCGGTCCCCGCCCACGTCCGTCAGGTTGTAGCGGACATCCCGATCCCGCGCGCCCCCAGGGTCGATCAGCCCCACGACGCAGACACTTGCGTAGAGGCTCCGGAGCAAGAGGACCGTCCCGCACCGGCGGACGCCGAGCAGACCATGGCATCGGCCACACCCGCGAACGCCACGCCGACAGCTGACCGTCCATACGCCCACCTCGGTAACTCGGCACTGCGCGACGCCATGCGCAAGGCCGCCATCGCTGCCCGCGCCACAACGACGGCGGCCGATCAAGCGGAAGCCGACGCCGATCGTGCCGAACAGAGGGCCGCTGCCGGTACAGGTCCCAAATCGCTCGGGCTCGAACGTCACCGTCAGCATGTCGCCGAACGGGCAGTGTTCATCCGCGAAGTTCGAGCGTTGGACGCCACGATCGCGGAATGCACCGCTCGACTGAACGGCACGGTGGCCCGTATCGAGGGCCTTGAACAGCAGCTGGCCGCGACGGGTCGTTTCGGACGGGCGACCTTCCGCGGCGACGAGCGTGCTGCGGTCGAGGCGGACCGGGAAGCACTCCTTCGGGTCCGTGAGGAGACGGTTCAGGAGCTGGAGCAGACGGCCAGACGGCTCCAGGAAGCCACCCGGCAGGCCGGACCGGTCAACGAGCATGAAGCTGTGCTGAGGGAAGCGGGTGTGCCGGCGCAGGAACACGCCGTGTCTCAGCGACGGGCCAGGGAGAAGGACCACGGTGACGCTGCGAGGCTTCGGACGGAGGCCGTCACGAAGCGGAGCACTGCGGGTGGCGCTGCCCACCGCGAAGCTGGACTCCGAGCCGAGTTTGCGTTGCGTGCGGAGGGGAGCCTTGGCGCTGGTGAAGCTGCGGCGCGATCCACGTCAGATGCGCGTCTCTCATATGCCGATCGCACCACGATGCAGTTCTCGCCCCAGCCATTGACAGAACCGGCTTCGGACGAGCTGTCCTACTAGGCGGTCGATCCGCGATTCGTAGCCGTCGTGGGCCAAGCGTGCGGCCAGTCTAGGCGTTCAAGGACTGCCGACCCTGTGCCCAGTGGTGGGTGCCGACGGCTGACCCCTGTGGCGGAAGCATTCGCGAGGCGTGAGTGACGTTGCCGGGTGTTCCGCGAGAGTGGGATTCCGTTGCGGGCTGCTGGACGAAGAGTCCCCGCGTAACGAGCAACTGGCCTGTTTCGCAAGGGCCTTTGCACGCTACGCAAGCATGCTCGACGGTACGGCTGCGTAGCCGTACGGTGAGGGCCCCGTTTGTGCGGCGTGGGAGGGGGCCTTGTGTCAGGCGACCCATGGAACAGCGCTCAGGCTCGCGAGTTAGCCGAACAGAGGCGCCCCGGCGCGCTCATCCGGCTCGGGCGCGAAAACCACGAATGGACGCTCGTGGCACTCGGAGCCCGGCTCGGTTGCTCGGCGGCGACCGTGTCGCGGCTGGAGCGGAGCAAACGTGTCGTCGACCTAGCACTTGTGCACCGTGCTGCGCTCGAAGTCGGGGTCCCGCGACACATCTTGGTGCATTCGCTGGCGCCTCCCGCCTCGAATGCCTCGACGGCCACTAGAGTGACGGCCAGTCTCCACGTCGAGGAGGACCCGATGCGCCGCCGTACGCTGCTCGCTGCCTCGGTGGTCGCCGGGCCGACCACCATGTTGCTGGGGATGGACGAGGCCCTGGCCACCACCCCGTCCCCAACGAGCAGTGGGCGCCTGGACGGACGAATCGCCGCCGCGCGGGGCCTGTTCGACCGTGGCGCTCACAGCCGCCTCCTCGCCGAGCTGCCCGGCCTCATCGGTGACGGCCACGCCGCTGCGTCTTCGCGCCGCACCCTTGATCAGGCCCGGCTCTCCGCGGTCTACAGCCTGGCCTCATCGGTACTGAGCAAGGTCGGCTCCTACGATCAGGCCCGGCTCACCGCCGACCGCGCCCGCACGTGGGCCGAAGTCTCCGGCTCGCCGCTCGCCTCGGCAGCCGCCGCTCGGGAACTCGCGATCGTCCTGCGCCACCAGGATCGAACCGCCGAAGCCCAGACGCTCTTGACCACGGCCGCGGCCGACGTGGAGGCGACGGGACTGCGGACCGACGCGTCGAAGTCCGCGTACGCACAGATGCTGTGCACCCTGGCGTACACCGCCGCCCGCGGCGGCCACCGCGCGGACGCCCTGGCAATGACCGAGGAAGCACGGCGCGCCGCCCGTCGGCTCCCGGCGAGCGCCCCGTCCGGCCGCCTTTTCGGGATCACCCCGGCCGCAGTCGACCTGTACGCAGTCGGTGTCCACTGGGCTCTCGGCGATGCAGGGGCAGCGCTGGAGGCCGGCAAGAACCTGCGGCCTGAGCACTTTCCGACCGCCGAGCGACGGGCGCGGATGGGCACGGATATGGCGAGGGCCTGGTGGGCGTGGCAGCGACCCGAGCAGACAGCTCAGAGTTTGTTGACCGCGTTCCGCGCCAGCCCCGGGGAAGTCCGGGACCGGGCCGCGATCCGGAGCATCGTCATCGGCCTGGCCGAGCAGCATCCCCGCACCCCGGGGGTACGAGATCTCCGCGCTGCGGTTCTGCGGCCGGCGCGATAGCACTGGCCCCGATGACGTCCTGCACTTCGGCGCTTCCTACGGGCGATCGCAAGGGAGTACGCTCACCAGCCCTCGGGTAGTTCTGTGCAAAAGGCTGGCTTCCCCCCTCACTGGTCGTGGGGGGGAGCCAGCCTTTTGAGCTCAGTGACTCAGACAGCAGAGGACGCGGCGAACCGCGTAAACGCCGTGAACTTAGCTGCCCTGAAGGCAAGCGCGGCGCCTCCGGGATTCTTGGAGTCGCGAACGTAGACGGCGTCGGTCCCCTCGGCGATCTCCACGCACTGTCCCTGCTCCCCGCCGCTGTAGGAACTCTTTCGCCAGGTCAGACCGGCAGGTGGACCGAGAGCGGTGTTGTTGGTCATTCGAACCTTTCCTTCAGGTGAGTGTTGATAAGGTCCCGCGATTCATCTTCAGGAAGCGCGAGGTCAGCAATCCTCTCGAACATGTCCGAGAGGTCGTTCACGGCGTCCGGGCCATCCAGGAAGTTCCCGCCGAGCGAGTTGTCGATGGAGATGGCAGCCGGCCAGGGGTGGACGAATCCCATGATGGTCATCGCCTGGTTGGCGGCAGCGTAGGCAGGGACGTCGGCCGGCACGATCTGGATTTTGATGTTGGGCTGCTTCGAATCATCGGCCAGCTTACGGAGTTGATCTCTCATCACGTCGGGAGCGCCCGGGAAGCGGTGAAGCAGAGCGGTTTCCGAGATGAGGGCGTGCAGCTCCGCCCGACCGGAAGGGCGATGCAGAACTTCCTGACGGGCGATACGGATACTGCTGAGCATGTTCGAACGGTCGCGGTTGTCCGGGTGGAGGGGACTGTGGAAGACCTCCCGGATGTAGCCCGTCGACTGTAGGAGGCCGGGGATGATCGCCGGGTGCTGGACCTGAATTCTCTTCGCCTTGGACTCCAGGATGATGAAGTCGAGCAGGGCGCGAGAGATCAGATCGACGTATGGGCCCCACCACCCACTGGCCGCTGCCTCGTTGAAGGCTGCGGCAATCTCGCGGACCGCGTCTTCATCCTCGATGCCGCACACCCTCAGCATCGCGCGGACGTCGTCAGCGTTCATCCTGTAGATGCCGCGTTCGAGTCGACCCTGCCGGGTGGTGTCCCAACCGAGCAGCTTGGCCGCCGCACCGGGCGCCAGGCCAGCCGCTTCGCGGTACGTGCGCAGCAGGCTTCCGGCGCGACGCCTCATGACGGGCGGAGGGGACTTCGGGGTGCTCATGGGGAGCATTCTGACAGTCACCAGGGAGAGTTGGCCATGGGACGCCTGTTCCCTCGAATCGAGAATTCTGTCCTCGATGTTGCGCGAGCGTGCTCGATGACGGCATTCTAGTGCCCGCGAGGTGACGCCGCGTCGTTCCTTGATCACTTAACGGCGCGCGCCCCTCTCCTGTGTGACCTGCAGCGTCTCGACGACGTCAGGCAGTCACCCAGCTCGCATGGACCAGGCATCCCCCATCGAAGCCGAGGCACCAGATGCGTAGATCCCACTCTTGGATGGACGAGGAGCGCGCCCTCGCGGAGCGGTTCGACCAGTGGCGCGTTCGTGTTCAGCCTGACCCGTACCTCGCGATAGGGGCGGGCCGGCGGGAGCAGATGCAGCGGGTGGTCACGCGAGTTCACGCCCGGGGGCGAAGCCCGCGCGTCTGCCGTTACGCCCTCTCCTCCGGAGGGGTGTGGCCTGCGGACTCCCTTACCTCGCTCGCACACTTCGCGATGCAACAGGGCTGGGTGGTCCCGGCGAACGGTGGGTTCACGGACATTGATGGCCTGTCCGATGAGGCCCGCCCCGGTTGGAACCTGGTACGGCAGCAGGTCCGCGGTGGCTATGTCGACGGCGTTGTGGTCTTGACTGCGTCGGCGATCAGCGAACATCCCGCCGATTACCAGAGCGAGCTCAACTGGTTCGCGGAGCACCTGGCGTTCATCGCGATGATCGTCCCGGAGGCTGCTTCCAGGAGGCGCACGTGAGTACCACCGTGCCCGGCGCGGCCAACCTCCCGGAACCGCACGCGTGGAAGCGGGACTTCTTCGTCGAGACGCGCTTCGACGCCGATCCGGCACGTCTCCAGGGGTTACGCCGCGTGGCCCGTTCCCTCCTGGAGAGCCGCGACGCGTCCCAGGAATGCGTCGACTCCGTGCTGCTGATCGTCTCGGAGCTGATCACCAACGCCATCATCCACGGGCAGGGGCCGGTCTGCATGCGGCTCACGCTCATGGGCGGCGACCACCTCTTCATCGAGGCTGCCGGGGAGAACCCCGTGCACGCCCAGGTGCTCACACCGCCCCATTCGTCCGAGAGCGGCCGTGGGCTGCTCCTCGTCGAGAGCCTGTCCGACTTGTGGGGCATCAGTGCAGATGGCATGACCACCTGGGCTACGTTCCGCCTCCCGTCCGCACAGGCGAGGTCGTGATGTCGAGGATCACCACCATGATCGCCGAGACCCCTCCGGTCGAAGAAGTGATCGCCGCCGACCTGCTCACTGCGCTGGACGAGATTCTCAACGACGCGCCCTCCGCCGCCACGGCGAGCAGGCGACCGTCCCGCGGCTTACGGTCTCGGCACTCCTCGCCCGCCGCCTTGTCCGGGGCGGACGCGGCCCGAATCCGCGCCTGCTTCGACCGGTCCGTCCGCCCGCTCCTCCACGCGGCCTCCCAACGCATCGCCCCATACCCGACCGCAGAGCTGCACCGTATGGCGTCTTTCGCCCACAGGCAGCCGGCGCCGGGCGAGCAGCAGCTTCCGTACCTGCGCCGATTCGGCCTGGCGATCCTGGCTGTCCTCGACCTCCTGGGAGATGACGAGTGACCCCGCTCGCCTCCCGCCCCCGCACGTCGGGCCGCACTGTCCCCCCTGCGGCCCGACCCCCCCGCCCGGCGCACGGCGACCTCGGTCCCGTGCCCCCCCGACGTGGGACCCGTGCGTCCCGGCGCCGGGCGGATCTACCAAGACGAAGCCCCGACAGGAGTTCCCATGCCCCAAACCATCCGGCCCGACGTAACCGTCACGCCGGGCCCGAGCGTGTCCGAGATCAGGAAGGCCGTTCGCGCGGCCATCGTCGGCGGCACCTACTTGCCGGGCGCTCTACTGAGTGTTGGACGTGTAGCGGCTGACGCGGGGTGCGGGCGGCACCGCCTCGACCGGGTGCGGCTCGCTTTGGCTGATCTGCAGTCCGACGGGCTGTGCGCCGTCGCCGAATCGGCCGATCATGTGCGGGTGGCCGTTCGCCGTCCGGCTCCCGCCGCGACGGAGCGGATCGCCGGATGGCTCCACGAGTTGATCCGGGCTGGCGTCCACCCGCCGCACTCGGCCCTGCCGGAGCGGCAGAAACTCTCTCTGGCCATGGTGGCACCTGTCGCTGTGGTCACCAGCGCTCTGCGCCTGCTGGCCAACGAGTCTGTGATCGTCATGGACGGAACGCAGCGCCCGACGGTCACCTGGGCGCCCGACCTGCCAGGTGCGCCGGATCTCCGCAGCCTCCTCAGCCGCCTGGCCGAGATGAAGTTACCCCGCGCCGCCCTCGACCTTTCCGACATCCGGAAGGCATGCAGCCTGACGCACAACTGGTGGCACACGCGCAACGTGCCGGACCCCGACAAACACCTTCAGGTCTTTCTCGGCCTTGCGGCAGCCGCGGAGCATTTGCTCCCTTTCGCCGCACAGCGACACCCGCGCAATCCCGAAGTGCTCCCGATTCTGCGGCGTGCGGCCGTCACCGCGCTGGCCGACCGGCCTGTGGACCCGTACGAGCAGGTATGGCGCACCGCGTTGCTGGGCGCGGCGGTCCGCGAGGTCAGCAAGCTCGCCCTGGGGCCCGGGCGAACCGCATGACGGCGACACCCACACAGCCGGGCGAGCCCTCCTCTCCACCCGCCCCCACATCACCGGCGTCCCTGCTCGGGCACGACCGCAGCACGACGCCGAGGGGCGAGACCATGAACATCACCGGCAGGTCCACGTCCTCCGAGCGCCCGAGGGAAATTGCCGACTGGCTGATTACCTTGATCCGCGCCGGCGTGTACCCGCCCATGTCCCAGCTGCCCTCGCTGGCAACGCTGGCCACGGCCATGGTGTCCGACCACGTGGCAGTAGCCAGAGCCCTCCGCCTGTTGGACCAGCAGGACTTCATCGCCGTTCGGCACGGCGTGCGGCCGGTCGTGCTCGCGACCGTGCCCGTACCCGTGCTGGCCCCGGCAGACCTGAGTCGCCTGCTCACGCGGTTGAAGCCGCTGGTCCTGCCCGACACGGACCTCAGTGGAACCGGCATCGCGGAGATGTGCCGCCGAGCCAGGGCTCGGTGGGCCACCCGGAGTTTCGCCCTCGCCCGGGAGCAGGCCGAGATCTTCGGGGCTCTTGCCACCGCCGCGCATCACCTGATCCCCCTCGCCGCCGAGAAGCATCCGCACCATCCCGATGTGCTCACCCCTCTGCGGAGGGCGGCGGTCACCGCTCTGGCCGAAGACCCGCCGACCGTTGCGGCGCGGTCATGGCGCACGGCCTGCCTCGGGGCCGCGGTGCGCGAAGTGCTGGTGCTGGCCGGTGTGGCGTGCTGACACCTGCCTCGCCGTTACCCGGCAACCTTGCCCCGCTGCCGCCAGCCGGCACCAGCGCTCACCAGCTGGTCGTGGACGGCATACGCGCAGACGTCGACCGGGTCCTCGCCTGGGACCTCACGCGCCCGAGCACCGACCTGGCGGCCCTCGACGTCACGGAGGGGCTGCTCGACGACCTCACGTCCCACGCCCGGACGCTGGCCGCACGCCTCGACTTCGACTACCGGACGCTGCCGCCGACCTCGCACGCCGTGCCCACCGCGCGGGCCGTCCTGGGGGAGGCGGCCCGCCGGCTCGACCTACCGTCCCCCGCTCACCCACGGGCCATGGCGGTACGCGCGCAGAACGTCGCGCGCCTCGTCCACGCCCTGCTCCGCGCTGACGATGCCGTCCGCGCGCAGGCACCGCACACCCCTCACCCGAAAGGCACACACCAATGACCCAGCGTCTCTCGAACGCCCTGCTGCTCACCCTCGCGGCCGGGACCCTCGCCAGCACCGTGGTCAGCGTCGTCCGCCTTCTCCAGGACAAGGTGCACCACCAGGAGACCAAGCGCATCGCGCTCGGTCACCTCCAGGACCTCCACCTCTCGGACCTGATCCACCACCCCGACCAGGCCGCGCTGTCGAAGCCGGACGACCTGACCGTCGAGCAGTACCTCCCCCTCCTGTCGGCCAACCGCCAGATCTGCTCCACCAGCACCCACTTCCTCGCCGGCAACCTCTCGTACGAGCAGATGGTCGAAGTCGCCGAGCAGTTGATGGAGAGGGCCAACGTCCGCGCTTACTGGAAGCGCTACGGGAACTGGCGGTTCAAGGAGTCCGAGGGCGACCGGGGCCTGACGACCTTCAACAGGCTGATGGCGAACGCCGCCGACACGTACCCCACCCCGGCCCCCACCCGGAACGCGGGCGTCTGACCTCGCGTACCTACCCGGTGCGCGGAAACGCACCCGGGGCCTCCTGCCAGTGACGAACCGCCGGAAACGTTACCGGCCGTCCTTCTCCCGCGCAGGCAGGAGGTGGCGCCTGAACGCGCCCCGGCCGATCCCCGTGCGGTGCCCGGCCGGGGCCGCTCGACACCCGCCCGCCGTCCGGAACACGGACTGCTGCTCCGGACGGCGGGCGGGGCACACCGACCAACATCTCGGAGGTACGTAGAGGATGACGAATCGCATGGCTGCTCCCGTCGAGCAGCCTGAGGCGCGGGCCGCCGCCGACGCCGTACGCGGGCTGGAGGAAGCGCTGAAGTTCAGCGGCGGCTACTTCGTGTTGGAGCAGAACGCCCCGCCCGGAGGCTGTGAACTCCGGCTGATGCCCTCGGACGCCCAGCCCTGGACGCAGGGCGACGTGCAGGGAAACCTGCAACGCGAAGGGATCATCGCCGGGGTGAGACTGGTGGAGACCCCGTGGCTCGACCCCGGCCCGCTGGTCTCGGTCGAGCTGCCCACTCCCCGGGACATCATCAACCTCGGGCGTCTGGTGGAGACCGGTCTCACCGCTCTCCAGAACGCCGGGCTCCAGCTCCACCACGCTCTCCTCGGAGCCGGCGTCCAGCAGCCCGTGAAGGTCCGGACCCGGGTGATCGAGCTCGACCCGTTCACCCCGCAGGACGCCTTGCGTATCTATCGGCGTCTCGGCGGCGACTCGATGGCGCTGGTAGACCTCGATCTTGACGACTGGGCCGACCACAAGAGCTTTACGTCCGCGTTCGAAAAGCTCCTGCGTGCCAAGACCGAGCGCCCGTTTCTCGCGACGTCGGAACCCACGTGCAGGCCGTGTCGACCAGTCCACGGCAGGAACAAGCTGGTCCTCGACCTGCTGGACACCGATGACGCCCTCGCGCTCGCCGCAGCACTGAGGGACCCCCGGCCCGCGCCGCTCCCTTCTCCGGAGGCTTGACCCGTGGACCTGAACGACAAGGAAGCCCAGATGGACCGCATGCGCGAGGAGTGGGAGCACAACCGCGCCGCGTACGGAACGGCGTGGGCCCCCGCGACACCCGTGCGGCGTGTCCCGAAGGACTGGCACAAGATTCCCGCCAGCGCACGGCTGTACAACTTCCTGGCCGGTGGCGACGACCACTACCAGTGCGACCGCGCCGTGTTCCAGGACCTCCCGGTCGAGGACATCACCCTGGCCAAAGCCGCCGCGGACATCAACCTCGAACACAACAGCCTGGTGGCCGCCGTGGTGGCCGGCCACAGCTGCGAGCAGTTCCTCGACCTCGGCTGCGGCTATCCGCAAATGACCCGCCGCCCGCACCGGCCCGACGTGCACGACGCGGTCCTGGGTGTCCGCCCCGGCGCCAAGGTGATCTACGTGGACATCAACACCCAAGTCATCGCACACCGGCGTATGGCGACCGAGACCTTGGGGGTCGGCTTCGTCCAGGGCGACCTGCGCGATATGGAAACGCTGTTGGCATCGGACCAGATCGCCAGCCGGCTCGACCTCAGCCGTCCCGTCGCGCTCCTGATGCACGACGTCCTGCCGTGGATCGCCGATCCGGACGCCACGAAGGCCATGCAGGTCCTTCGGGACTGGGCCCCGGGTGGCAGTTGGCTCTCGATCACGCACGCCTCCGACATGGCGCCCAGCATGCCGTCCAAGCTCACGCCGATCCTGCGCGAAGTAGCAGACACGTATGAGGACGCCGACATCACCTACCGCCCCCGCTCCCGCGACGACATCGCCGCGTTCTTCGGGGACTGGTCGCACCTGTCCCCCGGACTCGTCCCCACCCACCGATGGCACCGTGACCACCCGCACCGCACCGACGCCCCCCACCTCGCCGGCGCATACGCGGGCATCGCACTGAAGAACTGGGACGCATGAACCGGCCCCACCACCCCGACGCGGACCGGCCGCGGATCACCATGCGGGTGGACAGAGCCGGCAGCGCGCGAATCTCGAACCTCCTGGCGGGCGGAAAGGACTGGTACGAAGCCGACCAGCACGTGGCACGCCAGCTGAACGCCGCCGCGCCCCAGTTCTCGTCCACGGTCCTGATCAACAGCACGCACAACCACCTGACCGTGCGCATGTTGGTGCGAGAACTTCGTGTCCGGTCCATCCTCGACCTGGGCGCCGGCCTCCCGACACTCCGTCGCGGACTCCCGGACACCGCGGCCTCGGCGCAGAGCGCCGCCCCGGACACGAAGGTCGTCCAGGTGGACCGCGACCCCATGGTCGAAGCCCACCTCCGCATGTGCTCCGCCGGCCGCGCCGGGCAGAACACCAGCGTCCTCGCCGACCTGGCCGACATCGACGCCGTCCTGGCCCATCCCGCCGTGGAGGCACTCAAGGAGAATGACGGCCCCGTCGGAGTCCTCCTGCACGACGTCGCGCCGTACCTGACCAACACCGTCGCTGACCGCGTGATCCGCTCCCTACAGACGTGGTTGCCTCCCGGCAGCGCCATCTCCCTCACCCACGCCACCCGCGACCTCCACCCGGAGGTCATGGGAACAGCAGCCGAGATCCTGCGCACCGCCGGACTCCCGTACCAGCCACGCACCCACGGCCAGATCCGGGCGCTGCTGGAACCCTGGCCGCTCCTTCCGCCGGGGCTCGTCCCCACCGGCCGCTACCACCCCGGCCGCCCGCACGCGCAGCTCCCCGACTTCCACTCCGGGGCCTACGCCGCGATAGCCGTCCACCCCCGCAGCACCGTCACGGGGCACCCCGAAGGGCACGTTCAGCCGTGATCTCACCTGACCAGCCGTCACGCGCACTGGCCATCGCGACCGGGGCACTGCTCACGCCCCTGGTGATCCTCTACGTGGCCGCGGCCTACTTCCTGTACCTCGCCCTGACCATCCGCCCGGACGGCCCGTGGGACCACGCGGCGGCTTCCGCCGCCGTTCTCTCGTGCTTGCTCACCGTCGTGAGCACTGCGGTGGCGAGCATGTACTACACGTTCCTGGTCCGGCCCGAGCGGGCCACCCGGCTGTGGCTGGTGCCCGCGCAGGTACTCGGAATCGTGGCGGCCATGCGCTGGCTCACCCTCAACTGACCGCTCAGGGACCCACGGAGGAGCCTTTCGTGATCACCCAGTACTACGTGAAGACGCCCACGGGCAGGGTCCGGGTGCCGTACATCGCACCGTACGAGGGTGAGACCCCGGACCTGAGGAACCTGATGTGGCAACCCGGGAGCGGGCCCGGCTCCGGGTTCCGCTACTCCGACGAAACCGGAGCGGACCGCGACCGGGGAGTCCTGTGCACCCGCCAGCTCCGGGCCAGAGGGATCGGGAGCCCTGAGCTGGCGGGCATCCACTCCCCCCGACAGCGCAAAACGATGGCGACCCTCTCGTGCCAGATCTGCGGCACGGACACGGACGAGGACTTCACCGCGTTCGGTGAGCGGTACCTCTTCCTCTCCTCACGGACGACCCCGCTCACCGAAGGCGCGCGGACGGCCTCTCCGCCGGTCCACCGCGCGTGCGCGCTCGAAGCCCTGGCCGACTGCCCGCGCCTGCGCGCCGGTGCCCACCTGGCCCTGGTCAAAGCCCCGTTCCCCTGGGGCGTGGTGGGACTGGTCCACCACGCAACCACCGGTGCGCCGATTGCCGAAAGGTCCGTCGAGTACGGCGACGAACGCCTCCGGCACACCATCGCGCTCCGCACCGTCGTCGCTCTGCACGGGTGCTCGCCCATCACCGCACACGACCTCAAAAACTGACCGCACTCAGCCAGAAGGGACCACACTCATGAGCCGACCCAGCGTGGAGTTCGCCGCCAAGACGTCCCCGAACCCCCCGGGCACCGGCAGCCGAGAACCCCACGCCCGCAGCCAGGAAATCATCGACAAGCTGATCGCCCTCCTCGCCGACAGGACAGCCTTCCCGCCGGGCAGCCGGCTCCCGAGCCGCAGAGTGCTGCGGCTCCGGTTCCAGGTGTCGACGAATGCCCTTGAGGCAGCCATGGCGGACCTGAAGGCGAAGGGCCGCATCTCCGTCACCCATAACGGCACCTTCGTCCCCGGAGCCGCGGGTACGGCCCCGTCGAAGGGCAGACACCCCATCGTAGAGACGCATCAAGCCCGGCTGAAGAAGGTCAGACACCGCATTACCGAGACGGTGCGAGCCCGAATCGCAGACGGATCGATACGGCCGCGCAAGCCCCTGACTCGCAACCTGGCCGTCGAGTTCACCGTGAGCGACGCCACGGTGCGCACCGCGCTCCGCCCGCTGATCGCCGAAGGGCGGCTGGGGGTGCACAGCCTCCTCGGTATCTGCGTGCCGGGTCCGCCTCCCCCGCCCGCAGCCCGCAGAAAACGCCAGCTCGGGAACGTACCGCTGCCGGGCACCCCCAGTCGCACGGTCTACGACGGACTGCTGAGCCTGCTCTCCCAGGAGAACCAGTACGGGCCCGGCAGGAGGCTCCCGTCGTACCAGGAGCTGGCCCTCCAGCACGGTGTGTCGCTGTACGCGGTGAGGGGCGGGGTGAAGCCGCTGGAAGCCCAGGGCCGAATCCACGTCTCGTCGCGGGGGGCCATCGTGCTGGGAGAGGGCTACTCCTTGGAGCCGCCCATCGCCCGCGTGGTGCGGGACCGGATCGCGGCCGGACGGATCAAGCCGATGCGGAACATCGTCCACGACCTGGTGGCCGAGTTCCGCACCCGCGACTGGAAGGTCCGCGCCGCGCTCAAGCCGCTGGTCGAAGAAGGGCTGCTGGTGTCGAGCCGGGGGTTGGGGACAGTCGTGCCCCGCCCCCGCAAGGGCCCATGCGAAGCCTGCAACGTGCGTGCAGGACTTGACCGGTGACCAGCCCGAGTAGTCGGACCGGTGATGACCTCGTACCAGCGAACGAGAAACGGAGCACTTCCCATGGATGAATACCTGCGCCGCCGTAGCCGACTGCTGACCTCGGTTCGACCTATGCCGGACTTCGAGGTCATCGGCGCCGACGGACCATGGCTCGTGCGAGCCGACGGAGAACGGATCTTTGACGGATCCAGCGGGCTCCTCCGCGCGAACGTGGGCCAGAACAGCCCCAGGGTGCTGTCCCGGATCAGGAAGCAGTTCACCCGGTACACCTTCGGGGACGCCGCAGTTGCCCAGCCCAACATCCAGATGGAGCTGATGGACCGGCTGTGCCAGGCCGTGGGCCGCCCCCACGACTCTGTCGCGCTGACCAGCAGCGGGACGCTCGGCGTCGAGGTCGCGATCAGCCTCGCGCGGAACATCTCCCGTGCTCAGGACGGGAAAGAGCGGGGAGACATCCTCACATCCACCCTCAGCTACCACGGGACCTCCGCGCTCACACTGGCTCTGGCCGGGAATCACGCCCTACGGCCTCGTCACGAGGACGCACTCGCCCTCGGCCCCGCCTTCCCCGCGCCCTACCCGCCGACGCACCCCCACGAGGCCGGCACGTGCGAGGCATCGTGCGCTGACGAGGTCGCGGCGGCGATCGACGCGAGAGGCCCCGAAAACGTGGCCGCCGTCCTCATCGAACCCGTCAACGCAACCACTGGCGGCGCGATGATCCCCCCGGAGGGATACCTCCGTCGCGTCTCGGAGATCTGCCGGGACCGGAACGTGCTCGTCATCCACGACGAGGTCCTGACGGGTCTGTGGCGTACCGGCCTGCCCCTCGCCAGTGACCACTGGATCGAGGCTGAACCGGACATCTGCGTCCTGTCCCAGGGCTTGGGGGCCGGGTACACCGGCATTGGGGCCGTGCTGGTTTCACCGGAGATCGCACATGTGCTGAGGTCCGAGCGCGCCGACCCGCTGCCCGCGATGGGCACGATGGCCACGCATCCGCTCCAGGCGGCAGCATGCCTGGGCGTGCTCGACGAGCTGGAGTCCATCGACCTCGACGCGTTCGGGCGACGCGGAGACTTCCTCGGTGCCGCGCTGCGAGACCTGACCGCGACCGGGCCGGTCCGAGACGTCAGGGGGTTGGGGCACCTGTACGGCATCGAGTTCGAGCCCGGTCACGGTCTCCTCTGGGCGTTCATGGAGGAGGCCGAGAAGCGCAACGTGCTCTTCTCTCCCTTCACCGGGGCCGGCCACCCGCGCAGCGAAGGCGTGGTCATCGCTCCGCCGCTGAACTCGGAGGACGACGAAGTTCGTTTCCTGACGGCCGCGGTCACCGACGCGGTGAGCGCTCTGAACAGCATCTGCTGACCGGTCGCCATGTCCCGGGGCGGGCGTGCACGCGGGCCGCCCGTTACGGCGGCGGCCCCGCATGCCCCGCGCCCACGTCCTCGTTCACCTCTATAAAGCCCGGCCCTTGATCGCCGAAGGGTTACCGGTCCGCCTTCCGACATCGGCATGCATTCGCCACGCCCTACCGTGCAGCGCTCAAATAAACGACACCAAGTCATTTATTCCGGATAGGCCCTCACGCAGTTCACACACACACACACACACTCCTTGCCCGTATTCACAGTTCAGCTGGCTATGGGCACCCCGACGACATTCAATGGAACCCTATTGCCCGACGGCATAGGGGAATTTGCCATGCGCGCATTATGAATTATTGGGCCGGATTGCAATCTTTGAAAAACTCTTCTCGGGGGCTTTCCTGGGTGCCGCGCCATGGGCTACGTTAATTGCATTCGAGGAAATGCCCTCCGCCCCGGAGTGAGCGATCTCGAATTCCCTGCCGACTTTCGGTAGGGAACAAATGAAAGGGGAACACATGTCCTCGTCCAGCACCCCGAGCACCGGGTCCGCCCCGGCGATCGCCCCCCTGACCCGCCGCCTGGACCACTCCGTCCCGGACGACTTCGCGCCGGCGCCCTCCGTGGCCGTGGGCACCCTGACGCGCCGCCTGGACCACTCGGTCCCGGACGACTTCGCGCCGGCCGTCGCCCAGAGCTGACCTGCTTCAGCTCGCAACAGACGCCGTCGAGATGACGGCAGGCGGGCCGGCTCGGTATCGACATCCGGGCCGGCCCGCCGCGGTGCACCGTCCATTCCGACCCAGGAGAGTCCGCATGAACATCGCCACCAGCGTCCAGCCCGGCTCATTTTTCGACCTCGCCCGCGCTGATCAGGGCCTGATGGCCCTCCGGCACGACGGCGTCCCTCACGTCGCACCGTTCGTTCTGATGGAACAGCTCGTGAAGAACGGCATTCCCTTCGCCGAGCACGCCCGTGTCCTGCACCGCGACACCGTGTCCGTGTCCGGAGTGGACTTCGACTGGTTCGACGGCAAGCTGCCCGACCAGATCGCCACCGAGATCAACTTGTCGGACTACGACATCGTGGAGCACAACGACGACCGCCGTACGGCGCTGTCCCACGCCTTGGAGCGCCTGGCCAACGTCCACCCCGAGGGTTTCGAACGTGTCGGGGCGTTCGTCCGGGGTCTGCTCTGGGTGGCCCACAAGCCCGGCGTCCGGGCCTCCTCGCTGACCAGTTCCAGCGACCCGGCGCTGCCCTACATCATCGTCTTCTCCGACAAGGCCAGGCACCACATCCCGCCGAACACCGTCAGCGAGCAGCCCTCGCACCTGTTCCTGGCGGAGAACATCCTGCACGAGGGCACCCACCAGTCCGTCAGCTTCCACGTTCTCCTGAACCAGGTCTTCTCCGAGGAGTACTCCTCTGCGACCTCCCCCAAGATCGAGATCGCGTGGCGATCCCAGAGCTCCCAGCGCAACCAGGCGTGGGAGGTGGACAGGGCCTTCCACGCGACCGTGGTGTACAACCAGTTGATCCGGTTCCGCCGGGTCGAACTCGGTCGTGACGACCTGACCGACCACGAGCGGGCCTGCTTCCAGTCCGCCTACGACGAGGGCCTGCCGGCCGTCCGCTACCTCATGGACCGGCTCGATGAGGTCCGTCACCTGTTCACCGAGCACGGCCAGGACCTCCTGGCCACCCTGCGCGAACAGACCGATCAGCTCTAGCGCACCCGAGCAGAGAGCGAGAACTCATGCTCCAGCACCTGACCACCCAGAATGACGACCTGCGCATGATCCCCACGAACCGCGCCGAACTCGTCGCCGCGGTGGGGGAACTCCGCGAGGAACTGCGTGGGCTGCCTACCGACGCCGATCATGACCGGCGTCGGGTCATCAACCGGTGGATCGGCATCGGTCTGCTGACCCTCGGCGACTACCCCGAGGCCCTTGGCCATCTCAACCAGGCCCTCAGCCTGGCCGTGGCGAGCGGCAACGGGCGCGCGGTCATCGCCGCCGAACTCAACATCGGCGACGCACACCGGTACGCCGGCGCGACAGAGGAAGCCGAAGTGCTGTACCGCAAAGCCCTGGCGGCGGCGCGCGAACAGCACCCCGAACTCGTCGACTTCGCGCTCCAGCACTTCGGCAAGCACCTCATGGAGGAAGGCAACCTCCAAGGGGCTCGCGCCCGCCTGCAAGAGGCCCTGGCTCTGCGCCAGTCCAAGAACGACGCCACATTGATCGAGTCCACGCAGGCCGCACTCGACCGCGTTGACCTGCTGATCAGCCGAACCGGTGCAGGATCGCCAGCGGCAGGCGAGGAAGCGTCAAGACGGTGGAGCAGCGAATGGACGGCGTGGCTGCGGTCCCGCACCTTCGTCGACAGGCCGTCGCAGTGGGGCAGGGACTTTCCCTCCCTGCAAGAGGGTGTCTGGGCTCTCGCCGATCACCGGCGGGTACTGCCGCGACACTTGCGGGACCAGCCCTTCCCCCCTGAGTTGATCGCCGCCATGGCGGAGGAGGCCGAGCAGTTCCTGACCGACGGCCGGGGATACCTCCACAACGGCAAGTGGAACGCCGCGGTTGGTGAGGCTGCGAGCCGGTTCGCCGCACAGATGGATCTCGCCGCCGCAGTGGAGCTGACCACGGGCATCGCAGTCGAACAGCCTCACACGGCTGTGTACTTGGCCTACCAGGAGAAAGGACAGAAGCTCGACTTCCACGTCGACAACCCCGATTTCGGTGTCGCCAACGTGATCCTGTGCCTCCGACACACCCTCCCCGCTGATGCGCCGCGAGCGAGCACCACCGTCTTCATCACCGGCGGCGGCTACATTCAGTACAGCCTCAGGCCCGGTGAATACCTTGTGTTCGACGGCGTGCTCGCCCCCCACGGCCGAACGCCTCTCTGTGCCGGTGAGCGCGTGCTCCTCGTCAGCTTCGGGTTCCACGGGCGTGGTGCGAGCCCTCGCACGGCCGCAGAACTTCCTTCTGCCCCTCTGCAACTCTGACGGGTTCGCGTCAGTGTTCCGTGCCGGGGCCTCTCCTGAGGCCCCGGCACGGACATTGGAGGATCCAAGTGCTCAATTTGGTGGACTTCCTCCGGCAGGACACAGCGGGCCTATGAAAGTAATCGAGGGGCGCGTTCATCCAATCGGCTTAATGCGGGGGCGGCACCGGCCCCCTCAACCTGCTGAGCAGGCTCGGTTGATCAAGAGGGCCATGCAGCGAGTTGGAAGCGTGCCGGGCAGTCTTCGTGCTGACCGACTCGGCATTCGTTGGCCGCCAGGCCCAGGAACTTGTTCATCCGTGTGAAGAACCGGTCAAGGTGTTCATGCCAGATCACGGATGATCCCGCATCGGCGTAGGCATCACCTCTGGCGAAGGCGAGGGCTGCGATGTCGTAGGCCAGCCCCCCGTGCTTTGCCCAGCAGGGCGGGATGATCTGCTGTGGCTGCCATGCGTATGTCCGGTTCAGCCAGCGGCACACGGAGTCCAGCCAGGGGGTCATCGGCTCGGTCAGCTCGGCGGAAAGGGCTCCGAGGTCCCACGGCGCGGGGCCGTCGGCGGCTACGGAGTCTTCCGTGCTCCGTTCGGCGATGTACTCCAGGATCAGCGGGGGCGGCTCGGGGAAGGGCTCGAAGTGGGTCAGGGTCTCGGTCATGCGGCAGCAGCTCCTTCGCGGCTGGCCCACGCTGCGGCGTGGGCCTTCGCCTGATCCCTCTTCTCGGTGGCGCGCCGGTTCCGCTCGGCTTCGTTGGCAGCTCGCAGGTCCCGGACGTGCCCCTCGATCTCGGGCCAGGAGTCCCAGGTCCACATGCCGTCGAGCCGGGTGACGACCGGCGGGAGGTTGTCCGCGAGGAGCAGAGCGTGCCCTTCGGGCAGCCCCCTGATCTCGTCGCCTCGAAGGACGGGTTCGAGGACCCTGTGTGTGGCTGTCGAGTGGCCGCCGCGGCCCCCGCTCGACGTGGTCTTCGTCGTGCGCTCGCGCTCTACCTGACCGCACAGGTCGGACATGTCCTTCAGGAAGGCAGGGTCCTTGTCACCGCTGAAGACCACGACGTTGTTGGTGAAGGCCGCCAGCTCCTTGGCCGTGTCCTCACCGAAGCGGGCGACAGCTGACGCCCACGCCTGGAGGCCGTAGACGACCGTGATGCCACGGGCCCGGCCGTCGGCGACGCGTTGGCGGAGGCTCGGGATAGGCGCGATGTTCGGCGCCTCGTCCAGGGCGGCGAGGAGAGCGGGGTCGAGCTGTCCGGCCGGGGAGGCGAGGGCGTGTGCTTCTGCTAGGTCCAGGAGGTCTTCGGCTATCGCGGTGGTGAGCGGCGCGACGCTGTTGACCTCCGAGTCCTTGCCGAGGAGGTAGAGGGTACCGCCGGCGTCGAGGAACGCGCCGAAGTCCGTAGGGTCCTCGCCTGTTCCCTGAAGGGCGTTGATCACCGACTGGTGCATGAAGGGTTCGAGCGCCGCGTCCAAGGTGCTGGCCGTGTTGCCGACGGTGCGACTGTCGCCGGTGGTCGCCGTGCGGAGCATGTCCGCCCAGCCGGGACCGGCGCCGGGGTGTGCGTTGAGGATGCCGAGGGGTGCCGGGTCGGTCAGCTTGCGGGCCCACCGCAGCACCCAGTCGAGGGACGCGCCGTCGAGGGCGGCGGCGTGGAGGAAGGCAGCGAGGATCTTGGATGCCTGCCCCTTGTAAAAGGCGCTGCCTTCGCTCGACTGTGCCGCGCTGTTTGGGGTGCGCGAGCCTGCGACGAACGACCGCCCGCGCATCATCGCCACCTCTGTGTCGGCTGCGCCGTTGATCGGCGTCCACCGGAATTTCGGGAGGCTCGGCGCGATGTTCTGCGGGTCGAAGACCGCGACGGGGCGGCCGTCCCGTCGCCGGGCGTCGAGGGTCAGTTCGACCAGATCGGGCTTGGTCGAGGTGGCCAGCACCGGCCCGGCCCAGCCGCGGACGAGCGGGGCGAAGAAGCGCAGCGTCTTTCCGCTGCCCATCGGGCCGATGACCCGGCACGCCTTGTCGGCGCGGGACCAGAGATCGACACCCTTCGGACGCTGCGAGACGCCCAGCGAGTAGCCGAAATCGTGTGGATCGAGGGGGTGGTGCATGACGTGCTCCGGAGGAGAGGGGAGTCAGCTGGCTGCGGAGCGCTTCTTCGCGGGGCTCACCCCGGGTGTGCCGCTGCCATGCCCGTCGTCGCTGGTGAGGGAGGGCCTGATCTCGGTGGCCTTCAGTACTGCCTTGGCCGACATCTGGCGCTTGAGCTGTGCCTTGCTCGCAAATCCGGTGTCGCGCCGTCCGCGGTTCAGCAGGACCAAGAGCATTACCACGGTCACTGCGCACACTGCCGTCACGGCGTACAGGGCGGGGGAGGGACCGACCGGCATGATGCCCATCACGCGGACCTCCGAGCGACGCGAGCCGCCAGGTAGCGCATCCGCCGGCCGCACAGTCGCGAAATGGACGCATCGGGCCCGGCACAGCGCGGGGGCGCTGTGTGAAAGGCGCTGTGCAGGTCCTCGGCGGCTCGCCAGATGTGGGCGACGGCCGTACGAACACGTCCTCCGGCGGCGGCATGATCGCCGTGGTCCAGGACGAGGGCCAATTCCTGCGCACGCAGGGCGAGGCCGAGAGCTTCGGCGTGCAGCTGGTCGATGTCCTGCCGGACCGTGCGTTCGTCGGCGCGGAGAGTTGAGTGGTTGGTGGTGATGGCCATGGGCAGGGCACGTTCCGTATCTGCGGGGAAGGGGGCGGCGGAGAGGGGGCGGTGGCCGCTCATTCGGTGTCCGGGGAGGTGCTGGTCAGGTCGGTCATCGAGCCGGAGGAGAAGCAGAGGTGCTGTTCGGCTTCGACCAGGAGGTGTTGGACGCCGGGGTAGATCACTTCGCCGACCTTCCACAGCGCGATCCCGCGGCGCAGGCGCATGATGTGCTCGGCCGTCCAGGACGGCAGGCCCAGTCGCGCCACTGTCGCTTCCGCTTCGGCCTTCTTCTGGCTGTAGATCACGATGGTGTCGGCCATCTTCAGCGCCGCTTGGGTCTCCGGGCTGTCGTCGATGTCGGAGAGGTGATGGACGATGAAGATGCAGGACAGGCCGTATCCCCGGGCGAACTTGAGGAACTTCTCCAGCAGCAAAGCGAGTTGGGGCGTCCCGAGGATGTGCCACGCCTCCTCGCAGACCAACATCCGCTTGCGCTGCGTGTAGCGGCGGCACCCGGTGTTGCGGTTCGGCCCCAGCTCCCAGGCCCCGGAGTTCGCGTCGACCACGATCCGGTCATGGGCTCCCGGCTCCGTGCCGCACTCGCACAGCGGCCGAAGCCAGACCTCTTCGAGGAACACGCTGATGACAGCGACGAGGATGGTCATTGCCACGCCGCCGGACGGGACCTTGGTCAGGTCGAAGACGATCATGTCGGCGTCGAGGTCCACGCCGAGGCTGGTCGGGCCGTCGAGCATCCCGGTGAGGTCGCCGGTCGCGTCCTGCTCGCTTCCGCAGAGCCGGTCCAGGACGTAGGACGCCTCCAGGCCGTCACCGAGGAGTTCGGCCCGCGTGCGCTGCTTGGCCGTCGCGTCGGACTCCTCCGGGGAGCGCAGCGCGGCGGCGACGTCGGCCAGGACCGGGGGCCGGCCGAGGTCACCGGCCCGCTGATGTGCCCGGCGGATCGCGATGCGGAGCGCGGAGCCGGCGAACTCATCCAGGGTCTTCCCGAGACCGAGTTCCACGATCGTACGCACCAGCTCGACCTGCCGTTTGCCCGCGATGGCGGGGTCCATCGGGTTGATGCACGAGGCACCCCGGCCGCCGCCGGGCGCGAACCGCACCGGGGCCTTGCCAGTCAGCGAGCGGCCGAGGGCGGCCCACTCGCCTTCCTCGCGCTCCTTCTGCTCCTTGGTGTCCAGGACGACGACCTGACGGCCAAGGCGGATCTGCCGGGCGGCGTATGTCTTGGTCAGGGCCGACTTTCCCCGGCCCGTGTCCCCCATGACGATCATGTTGCCGCCGGGCAGGCCGTCCCCGAAGGCCGAGAAGGGGCAGTAGATGAACGCCTTGCCGCTGTACAGCTCGCGACCGATGATCGCGCCCGCCGTACCGAGGGTCGGCGGGGCGATGGGCAGGTACAGGGCCTGGCTGGTGGTCGTCTCGGTGTAGAGGGGACGGCGCACCGTCTCGTGCATCGGCGACAGCGGGGCGAGGTCGAGGAGGTCAGTCACTTGATGCCTCCGGCGAGGGGAAGGGTCGTGGCGAAGGCGCGGGCGTGTTCGAGGTCGAGCCATTCGATCCGCAGGTGCGCGTTGCGGGCGCGGGAGGCGGTGGTGCGCTTGGTGCGTTCCAGCTCTTCGACGCTGCGCGAGGAGATGGTGATGTAGCCGACGACGGCGGAGCCGGCCGCGCCGGAGGACGCCAGGTTCATGCCGCGTGATCCGGTGGCGGTGGCGGCGATCTGGTCGCGCGGGTCGATGGTCTTGCCGCGCCTGAGGTTGCGGTCCATCTCGGCTCGGTTGTTCGTGTCCTCCGCGAGCATCCGTTCCACGGCCTTTGAGTTCGGTTCGAGCTGCTGCGTGATCGAGATGGTGCGGATGACGTCGGGCATTCCGATGAGCAGAGGTGAGAGGAAGTCCGGGCCGACGGGGATGGTGGGCCATCCGACGACGGCGGCCGTGGCGTGGTACCAGCTCTCGGTGGAGCCCGCCGCGCGGGTGGAGAGGTGGGCGCCGTCGCGGACGTCGACGTTGCGGGGGAAGGCGTGCGCCTGCCGGAGGTCTGTGTCCCAGATCGCGTGGTCGGGGTCGTAAGAATTGCGGATGAACGCGGTCATCCGGCCCGCGTCCAGGGGCGCGATCACGGAGAGGTCGGCGTCCTCCGCGCGGGACCACAGCTCATCCAGGTACGCGGCCATCGCGGCGGCGATCCCCTCGTCACCGGTTCCGCGGGCGGCGCCCTCGGCCGCCAGGTCGCGGGTGAACTTCGCGTGGATGGTGATGTAGTAGCGGTGCTCCTCCGCGCTGGTCGATACGGCGCGGGCGAGCACGTCGTAGCAGTCCTTCAGCCACTGCGGCGCGTCCGCCGTCGCGGCCGACTCGTCGCGCTGCGCGATGAACCGCTGATGTGCGTAGGGGTCGCTCTTCATCTGCCGGGCGAGGACCTGAATCCGCTTCACCGGGTGCTCTTCCACGTTGCCGAAAGCGTCCAACAACTCGCCCCAGCGCTCCAGGGCGACGACCTGCTCACCGACCTCCTTGCCGCCGAGACCGGGCGAGGCGATCTCCAGCGTGGCCGTGACGCAACCGGCCTCCGGCTGGAGGACCACGACGGCCTGCTGCCCGCGGACCGTGACCGGCACCCACGTCATGCCCGCGATGCCCTCCGGCTCCACGAGGGCCGCGTCCGGCGGCGTGCCGTTCGCGCGCACGCCGGCCTCGACAGCCGGGGACACCCACACGCCGCCGGTACGGCGGAGAGCCTTGCGGTGGTACCGGTCGATCCGCCACCAGCGGTACAGCGTGCGCCGCTGGGATGTGCCCTTGGGCCGGTACGGGGCGTACACGATGACCAGGGCGAGCAGGATCGGCAGGGCCAGGCCCGTCGCGGCGACGGCCGTGACACGCTGAAAGAGGTAGCCGAACAGGATGCCGGTGACGGCTCCGCCACCGAGGACGACCTGTTCGCCGAGGTCGCGGCGGCCCACCAGCCCCGTGGGGCGGTGCTTTCCGAACTGGTACGTACGAGTCGACATGGTGTGTCACTGATCCTTGCTGGGGTTCGGTCGTCCGTGTGCCTGGCCGCCCGAGGGCCGCGACGGCGGCGGGGACGTGACGGAGGGCCCGGAGCCCGAAGTGGTTCCTGATGTGGAAGAGGGGGCGCCGGACGGCATCGGACTAGTGCTGGACGGCGGCTGCTGGGGCGTGTCCCGCGTACCGGTACCTCCTGGCGGGCGTCCGGCAGACGCGTGCATGCTGGCAGCGGACCAATCCGGAGGAGAACCGACCATCGGACCGGAGGACGTTCCCTGGGGACGAGCGGAAGCCGGTGCACTGGCCGGATCGGCGGCGCCGCCTCCCTGCTGGCTTTCGCGCGATTCGTGCCTTTCGCTGTCTGCTACGTCGCTGCTCTGCGCGCCCGGGAAGTTGGTGGCTCTGCTCTTCGCCATGCTGGCTCCGGCCTTGGCGAGGGCCAGTCCAGCTGCGACCGGTCCGGCCGCAGCGGTTCCGCCGCCCATCCTGGCGCCAGCGGTCTTGGCGCCAGCAGCCGTTGAGCCAGCAGCCTTTGAGCCGCCGACCAGCGAATCCTGGACGTGGGTGCCCATCGCACGGTTGGCATGCTGGGCCGGGCCGTCGATCGCGGCGGCCGGGCCGGAGGACTGGGCGCTTTTCCGGTCGTGGTGGAGGCTGGCCATCTCGTCGCCGAAGGCCGGTACCCACCGGTAGACCGTGGCGGACGCGAAGACCGAGAGCAGGAGGATCAGCGCACCGACGAGGATCTTCGAGACGGCGTCGGACATGCCCCCCGACGTGTCGCTGAGGATTGCACCGCCAAGCCCCAGGAGGGCGAAGAGGATCGGCTTGCTCAGCCCCAGAGCGAAGATGGCGCCGAACCACTTCTTGCTCTTCTTCCACAGATCGTGATCGACCAGCCCCGCGTTCACGACGGGCCCGAGCGCCACGGCTACGTAGATGGCTGCGCTGCGAATCAGCAGCTCGATCCACATCAGTAGGGCCCCGCAGAGCATCACGAGGTTGACGACCAGCAGCACGCCCACGCTGTCCCCGGGGTCGACAGCAACCATGACCTTGAGGACGCTCTCCAGGAAGGGCTGGAAGTTGCTCGTCGCGTAGGGCTCGAATACGGCCGTGACCTCGTCAAGAGCCTTCATCAGGAGCGCGAGCGCGCCCGGAGTCATGGCGTTGACCACGAACTGGAGAAGCAGAAAGCCGATCGCTTCGGAGACTGCGGTCACCAGCCCGACTCCGCGAACCGCCCGTTTGGCGACAGCGACCAGCCAGAGCGCCACGGTGAGCAGGCTGGAGGCCGCGAAGATGATCGCGTACTGCTTCAGGAAGCCGGGGCTGGTGAGGTCGATCTTCGTCGTGCCTTGGATCAGCTCCAGCATCTTGCGCAGGAACCACACGTCCGCCTCTGTCAACTTCTGCAGCAGGAAGCCCAACGGGTCCTGGACGAAGTCGATGGCCGCCTTCGCTTCGCAGACCATCGGGATGTAACAGAAGGGGTTGGCCACGGCCGAGGGCACGAACACGAATGCGATGAACACGCCGGCCATCGCTATCGCGTGAAGACGACGACGCCAGTGTCCCGGGGTTCCTCGCTCGACGGCCAGCAGGCCGGGGGCGTCGTCACGCAGTCGCAGGCGCATTGCCGACACCTCCCACCGTCGCGAAGCTCTCGGCCGAATCCGCTTCCTGCATGGACGGAGGCGAGGGAACGAGCGGTGCGGACGGTGTGACGGCCGTTGTCCTCCAGGTGCCGTTCTCCCAGACGAGGTCGACGGTCATCCGCAGGAAGGCGACCTGCGGGCGCTGCGTCTCGTCCGGCCCGGCGATGCCGCCCACGGACGCAGTCCAAAGCTCGATGCTCGCAGCCTGTTCGGCGTAGGAGACCGAGCGGGCGGCGAGCACGGCGGTCCGCGTGATCAGTTCGCTGCCGTCGGCGGTCGTGCCGTCCGCGCCGAGCCCCCGGTTCTCCACCACCAACTGGGTCGTGGAGTCGGTCTCCTCAGTGGCCGAGCGCAGCACGCTCGATGAAGCCGTGGCCGCCAGCATCCGGTGCCGCCAGTCCTCAACGGTGAAGAACCGCGGGTCGCCGTAGAGCATGGTGGCACTGACCGCTGCTGCACGCGCGCCGCGCGCATCGTGTGAGTACGGCAGCGGGAAGCCGCGCTGGTCGACGGCACCGCTCAGCACGGGGTCTTCTGCGGCGGCCGGAACGTAGTCCGAGAAGTCACCGGGAAGGCTGGATGCCTGCCGCACGTCGATCGGCGCGACCAGCCCTGTAGAGGCTGAACTAGCCTTCATTTTCCAGTCATTGGACTCCCACACCAGCGTGACGGTCACGGAGTCGAAAGCCATCTTCGGGGTGACCCGCCCAGCTGCACTGCCTCGAACCGTCGTCGTCCACAGCCGTACCACAGCCTCGTGGGCGTCGAAGCCCAGGACGCGAGCCGACAGGACGCCGGTGCGGGCAATGGTCATCTTGGCGGAGCCCTCGGAGGCGTTGCCCAGGAGGGAGTCGGCAGCGGCACCGGCGACGAGGTCGGCTCTCTTCACCGCAGCCGGGACCGCATCCTTGGCCGCCATGGCGGCCACCGCGTGGTGCCGAGCGCTCTTGTCCGTGAGATAGAGCGAACTGCCAGCAACCGTGGTGAAGGTGGCTGCGGCGGCCTTGGCCCCAGAGCGCGTGTGCGGGTAGCCGACGGGGACACCGTTGAGGTAGTGCACGCCGTTGCCGCTCTCCTGCGGAGCCGAGTGAGCTGGTGTTGACGCAGAGGGGGTCGTCGCCGACGGGGTGCCGGTCGCCAGGCTGATGACCACCCCGGCCGCGGTGACCAACGCCGTGCCGGTGGCGGCAACCCCCCAGAGCGTGGCCGACGGGCGGCGCGCAGCGCTCCTCTTGGAACGGGAAGCCACGGGTCACACACCCATGCCGTAGGTGCTGGCGAAGATGGTGCCGAATGACGCGACGAGGAAGACGACGGTCAGACCGCCGACCATCATGCCCTTGCCCCGCGAACTGTCCATCGTGGAATGGCCATCACCGAACCACCCCTTGGATTTCCCGACGCCGACGAGGAAGACGCCGGCACCGACGGCGAGGACGACTGCCGCGATGACGCCGAGGAGCACCTTCGCCGTGCCGCCGATTTTCGTGAACGGGCCCCAGTCGGGCTGCACGCCGGAGACCACGTCGATTCCGGAGGCGAGGGTCGAGTGCAGGGTTGGATCGGCGGTAGCAGAGAGGAAATTGTGCATTGTGAGCCCTTTAGTTCAGTAAGTGGTTCTTGGTGTGATCAGCCGACGTGTCGCATCGCGATGATCTGCGGGGTCCAGTACGCGATCGGTTTGATCCGCACCTGAGCGCCGGTGTGCGGGGCGTCGATGACCTGTCCGTCACCGATGTACATGCCGACGTGTTCCGGACCAGCGCTGCCGGGCACGCTGAACAGCAAGTCACCCGGCCTGAGTTGGGAAGCGGCTTCGACCGCGGTTCCCGCGTGGACCTGGTCGTATGTGGTGCGAGGCAGATTCACTCCCGCCGCTGACCAGGCCATCTTGGTGAGCGAGGAGCAGTCGCAGCCGCCAGCGCCTTCGTATGGCATGACGCAACTGCCACCCCAGCGGTACCAGGTGCCCAGAGCTGTCTTCGCGGCCGAGATCGCGCGGGCGGCGCCCTTGCCGGCCGGTGCGTCCGGATTGACTGCGTCCGTCCACTTCGAGGCGAGAGTGCGGATGGTGCGGACGTAGTCGCGGGTCTCGGGGTACGGGGGGACGCCGCCGTACTTGATCACCGCGCCTTCGCCCGCGTTGTACGCGGCCAGCATGTTGTCCGTCGAGTCGCCCGGCACCTTCTTGACCGCAGCGGCCAAAGTGCAGTCGTAAGCGGCCTGTGCGGCGATGGCATCGGCAGGGTTGCGGACGTCCTTGATCCCGTCGCCGTCGCCGTCCTTACCGTGCTGGGCCCAGGTCCCTGGCATGAACTGAGCGATACCGACGGCGCCGACGGGCGAGGTAGCGCCTGAGTTGAAGTGGCTCTCCGTGTAGAGCTGAGCCGCCAGGAGCGAGGCTGTGACCTGCGGGCACTCGCCTGCATGCGGGTTGATCAGCTCGCGGACCCAGCCCGGCACGGGGGCGTCCGTCGTGATGCCGCCCCCCGGACCGGCCTCTTGCGCAGAGGCACCGTCGGCTCCTCCGAACGTGGTCAGCAGGGTGACACTGGTGATGAGCCCTGCCGTGACGAGTCCCAGGCCAGCTTGCGTGCCCTTGTTCATCGTGGTCCCGTCAGGCCCAGGGCAAGGCAGTGACGCGCCAGCCCTGGGAGGTGTGCTCCAGACGGAGCGCGATCTGTTCGCTGCTGCTGCGCAGGGGGCCGGACTTGGGGGTGGTCGTGAGGGTGTAGTTCACACGGACTAGAGCGGCGGTGGCCGTCACCGCCGGTGCGCCGTCGGGGACCAAGGCGGCAGTGATCTTCGCCGTTTGGCGAGCCTTCTCGGCCCGCAGGGCGGCCCAGGCGGCATCCTGGCCCGGACGCTTCTGGGCGAGTACGCCCGCGAGTTCCCCCGAGGCGAGCCGGGCGGCCCGAGCGCCGGCATCCGCGTACGAGCTGTCGGCACCGTCGCGGGCGTCGTGCTCCGCGTAGGACGTGGCGAAGGCCCGGGCTGCCCGCTCAACATCTGCCGGGAGAAGAGAATCTGGCGGGGCTGCGACAGCCCGGCTGCGCGACGGCGATGCGTTGGGGGAGCCCGCCGTGACGGATCCCGGACGCGTGGACGTGGTCGAGGTCGCGGAGGTGCCGCCATTCGAGCTGGAGCAGCCAGCCGACAGAAGAACCAGGGAGCCAGCCACACATATTGCAGATGATCTAGGTATGGAACGTGTGTATCGAAGCATGGGGGAAACGACCTTGGTGCAAGGGATTTCGGAAGTGCGAGCGGTGCCCCCTTACGAGGCGGTGGGGGCGCCGCCGCAACGCAGGAAGAATAGGATTCTCCTGCGGGCTTCACCGGCGAGTGTTGAAAAATAGAAATGCGGCCCTGAAAGGGGCGCACGTCACCTCGCGTCTATGAAGCGGGGGAGCTGCCGACTCATATCAAGGCCATCAGTCCCTACTTGATTCGAAGGAGATCTTGAATGGATCTCCATGGCCGAAAAGCCTTGTGGCGATGGCCGTGTCTGAATCCTTGCAGGAGTCTGCGGACAGTTCGAATCAATAAGAAAGCCGGAACTCAATTCTATGAATTGAGTTCCGGCTTTGGGTGGAGCGGGTTACGGGACCTACGCGGAGATGCGGCGCAGGTGCTCGATCGCCACGCCGAGCCACGGGGCGGCCGATCCGCTCAGGAGCAGGGGCGCGCAGGTGCTGTACGAGAGCACCACGGCGGGCGCTTCAACGGTGGCCCCGGTAAGGAGAGCATGGTCGAACGGCATCCATTCGCGAGTTCCCACAGGCAGGAGCCGTACCCCGGCCGAGGTGAGCACCACCCGGGCGCTCGTGTGATCGCGCCACTGCGGACGGGCGGCGTGCTCTGCTTCGTGTCGGCGGCGGGCGTCGAGACGGCCGTTGCTCACCCACCGCCGACCGAAGGTCGGATGGTTCTCGAAGTAGCCGGCCGAGGTTGGGTAGACGACCGTCGTTCCGTAGAAGCGGGCGGCGGAGCACGCCACGTCCGCGAAAGCGACCTCTCCGGCCGCCAGGACAAGGTCGTCCGTCTGGATCGGCGTAAAGCTGCCACCGCTCCGGAGGTGGGCCGCGAGGGTGAACGCTGCCTGTACCGCGTTAGCACGTGCGGCGTCATGCGCCAGGTCGCGCTGACGAGACCACATTGTCGGTCCTTCCTGGTCAAGCCAGCAGGCCGGGGTCTGTATGGCACACCCCGGGCCCGCCATGAGATGAGATCACCACAGGGCGCTGGAGGCGGTGACGGGTTCCTCCGCCACCTCGTCGCCCTCTTCCTTCAGCCGGGCCAGCAGCAATCCGAGGCGGTCGTTGCTGATTGCCCGGTGCCTGCGGACGGCTTCGCCGACAACCTCACGACTGGTCCGTCCGGCCCGCTCGGCTGCGGCCCGTGCGATCGGCAGCAGCTCTGCCGCCCAGTCGTCGTCCGCCTCCCGGTCCTGGGGGCGATCCGGGACGGACGGCTTCTCCTCGTCCGCCGGGACGCGGTCCGCCTTGGGCACAGAGGATTCCGTGCTCTCCGGGACTGCCGTGGACGGTACGCCGTCCGGTCCGTCGCAGTCCGGTCCGTTCGCGCTCTCGCTCGCGTTCTCCCGTCCGTCCGCTTCTACGGACGGACGGGCCGCAGCGACCTCCGCACGCCCTTCCTGGCAAGGCAGGAAATCGGCTTTCCGCAGGTCAACGAGTTCTGCGGCAGAAGACGGCGGCACGGACGGACCGGCCGTCAGAGGCCGGGGAGGCACGGGTGCCGACGCTTCCGAGGTGAAAGGGCGGTGCTGGGCTGCGACGTGTTCGAGCGCCGGGGACATCTCGCGGACCGGTCCCGGACCGGTATCAGCGCGGTCCGGGACCGCTCGCTCAGCCGTCCGCGCCATCAGAATGTAGAGGTGGACCGACCCCGCCAGCGCGAGAGGCGCGAGCATCGACAACCCCCCGACGACGCTGTCCGTGAGGTGCAGCGCGGACCGTCCGGCTTGCGGGGAGTCGTTCAGCGTGACTGCGTGCAGCGAGTTCGCCCCGAGACTCGCCCCGGTCGCCGCGAGGAACAAGAACCACGCGTAGAGCCGCGCCGCGAACCGCTGATGCCGAAGCAGCACGATGGCCCGCACGCCGTAGGCGATGAACCCGTCGACGAACACGGGGAACAAGAATGACAAGGACTCTCTCGCGTGGATCGCGAGGGCGATCTGACGCAGAGCGTCGTACGAGAAGACGAAGCCGGCCGCGCCGAGCAAGACGATCGCACTGCGGTCCCAGAAGGTCATCTCGCGCAGGCTGCCCTGCGGTTCGGTGCTCTCCGTTGTGTCTATGCGTGCGTATGACATCAGAGGTTCCCTCCGTGACGAGGGCTGATCTGTGAGAGGAGTAGCCCCAACTGCTCCAGGGACGTGACCTTGTGGACCTGCTGACTCGGACAGCTCACGCACGACACCCGCAACGAGATTCGTTCCGTGCCGCCCTGGTCGGAGTAGTACAGCTCCAGGTGCTGGCCCCCTATCGTGTCGAGCGACGCGAAGGCTTGCAGGTGCTCCTCGAAGCCGAGAAGCCCCAGCACTTCCCACCTGAGCGTCACTGCGGCTTCCCCGAGGAGAGCGCGTGCGTACCTGGACGCCGCGGTGGTCGACCTCGGCCCCCAAGTCCTGAACGCAGCGACCCTAGCGGTCTTTCGCCACTCCTCCGCGGTGGCGAGGTGCGTGGCCGCGGCAGCCATGATCGGGTGAGTCATCGGGGGCCTTCCAGAGGATCAGGGGTGATCGGCGCGTTGCTGTCGCCGAGCTCGTTAGCGAGGCGGAGAAGGACGTCCGCGTGACACGGGGCGCCAAGAGGGCAGGTGCACATCAGGTCGAGCCCGCGCAGCGCTCGGGCGAAGCGAACGGCGTACTGGCGTCCGACGGGCCCTCGGAGCGTGGCCTCGAAGAGGTCTACCGACTCTGCGGCGTCCATCGGGGGACCGAGCGGGGAACGGACCCCGGCGGTGAACGGGTTCGAGTACTGGCTGCAAGGGCCGACGTATGCACAGGCTGTGGGCAGCACTGCGGCATCTCGGAGCGCTCCACAGAGGCGGACTGGCATCACGCCACCCTCCCGCCACGGCGCCGGTCGGCGCCGATCATCGGAACGAGGGTCGTGACCATCTCGGCCAAGCGGCTGGCCACACGCGCCCCGACGTAGTCGGTCAGGTCCGGCCCGTTCTCATCGCGGGCAGGAAGGTTGCTCGTGATGATCGTCGGCAAGCAGTGGTTGTACCTGAAGTTGACCAACCGGTAAGTGATTTCCTCAGTCCACTCGGTCGTCTTCGCCGTACCGAAATCATCGAGGAGTAGGTATTGAACCCGGCAGAGCCGTTGCAGCTCGTGCTCTGCGGAACCCATGACCTGTGAAGGGCGCAGACTGCCGTACATGTCCGCGCTGTTCACAGTGATCAACTCGAACTGGTTTGGTCCGCCGGCCGCAATCCTCCGCAGGGCCCCGAAGGCCTCGTGCGTCTTGCCCGTTCCGGTGAGGCCGGTGAGAAGCAGAGCTCCAGCCTCAACGTTGTCCTTGAGTGCCCGGTCGGCCCAGCCGATCACTTCTGGCAGCGTGGCCTCAGCATCCTGGAACCGGGGAGGCGTTGCCGTTTGCCAGCGGTTCAGGGCGTAGTCGGCCCGCACCCGGGACTGCCACCCGCGGATTCCTTCCTTCTCTCCGGACGCCTCGTCGGAGGAGTCGGACTCTGGCACGACTTGAAGTCCTTTCGCGGCGAGTATTCGTTCCATTGCGCGCATCGTCCTTGCACTGCCCGCACGTTCCGGATCGGCCACCATCAAAATCCGTTCTGGTAAGCGCTGTGAGCAGCGGTGTTCTGAAAGGGAACGAAGCCGTGAGACGGCCGACGCAACTGCACGACGTTCCCGGAGGAAAGTTCTGTGGGAACGTGGGAAGGCAGATCCGCCCAGATGCGCAGCAGATAGCGGGCGGACTGCGGAGGACGGTCCGCGTTCCAGCGGCGGCCCACCAGTTCGACCAGCCGTTCGCTTCCCCAACGGGCCGCGAGAGCTGTTACCCGACCCCACTCGGCGCCGGTCAGCCGCCAGCCAACGATCATTCCGGCGTTGGTCATCGCCGCCACGAGCTCCTTGGAGCCCTCGGGAACCTCAACTGAATCTGACTCGGTCGAGGGTTCTCGGAGATTCGAACCAGCAGAGCTAGCTTGCTTTTGAGTGGTAATACTCCCGTAGGGAGTATTACCACTATGCGTACGTGAGGAAGAAACTTCCGAGTCGTTCTGAATCAACTTCCACTTTGCGTTCGCCGCAGGGGGGTTCGGGGAATGTTCTTCCTGGAAGTTCCTTCCGGAGGGCGAAGCGGGAAGTTCCACCTTTTCGAGCGCTGCGGCGGCGCCGGCCTGGTCCACGAGGAGAATCAAGTAGCTGTTGGGATGGGCGGCGCCGCCTCCGCGCTCGCGGCTGAGCTCTCCGAGCGATGCCAGGTCGCGGAGGCACGACGTGATGGCGCGCACCGTGAGTCCGGTCAGTCGTGACACCTCGTTCAGGGTCAGGGCGACCCTGCCCTGGTCGTCTGCCTCGCGGGCGAGAGCGAGCAGGACTAGCCGTGAACCACGGCGCGACTTGGACTTTGACCAGACCACGGCAGTTGCTATCTCGCTCATTCGCAGATCCCGTTGAGTATCGCTATCCGCCGTTCCGGTGCGAGGCCGAAAGATTTGTCGTCTTCAGGGACGTACCCGTTCTGGTACGGCGCCGGGGTGAGATAAAGTTCTGTGGTCGGAAGGTAGAGGTCATGAGTGAGGCGCCAGTCCGCGACGCCGCCAAAGGTTTGGCGGATCAGTCGCGCCACGCCTTCTTCGGTTTCGCGGTCGAGAAACACGCGATAGAAATCCGGCTCGAACAGATGAGCTGAGGCTTGTCGCTCTGGGAAGACGCGGACAAGCACGACAGTGCTCGAAATTCCACCAATCGCCTCGCCAAGGTTTTTCCGTGTCGAAGCGGTAAGGTTATTTTTGGTCATAGTGGCTCCCGGAAGGAAAGGGATTCCCTGCTGGAAAAGACTGGTGCTCGCAGCCGTCAGGCAGCGTTAGCATCTCGTGGCGGCGCGGCCATTTCGGCGTGGCACTTCTGGCGGTAGATCCGTGCGAGCTTCAACAGGTAGTCGTGCGATACCCCGAGGCCCCTGGCTACGGCGGCAGCGTCAATCGAGGGGTCCGTTGCGAACCGAGCGATCACTTCACTGCGCTCAGCCTTGCTCAAAGTCGCAGTGGAGCCGCGTAGCGCCCGTTGAATGGCTGCCTCGTTGGTACGCGTCCGCCAGCTGAACCGCAGAGCGGAGCGCTCCGATGCCATCAGACCTCCGCGAATCCCGAACGCCTCGTCGTTCCGTATGGAATCGATCAAGCACCTGGCAGCTGTCGTCAGCGGACAGTTCGCGCACAGGTTCAGTGGCCGGACCAGGGAAAGACCCAGACGTTCCGCCGTTTTCTCGGGGTCGGATTGCGGGCCGTCCCCGCTCGGGAAGAACATGCTGGTGTCCCGCCCGACGCAGGCCGCGTTTTCGGCCCAGTGCTTTCCTTGCGACTTCTCCGATGCCGATATAAGAGGGCCCCAATCGCCCCTCAAGGCTGCTCCGGCGAGGTCGGATATTGTGGTTCTCATTTTGCCTCATGGTTTAATCAGCGCGCGGAGCCTTGTTCTGACTGGCACTGAAGAGGAATCCGAGAGCTTTCTGAACTCACGGAAGTGGGAGGCGCGAGCTACGCAGCTTTGCCGTCGGCCAAGATTTCGTTGGCAGGATTTGGGAAGCTGTACACGTGCGCATCGCCAGGGACCGAGAACTGGACGTCGAGGATCTTCCCCAGCGTCTCCCACTTCTCGTGGTCCCAGTCCGGAGAGGCGTCGAGTTGTGTCTGCACCCACGCATCAATGGAGGCGTCGAGGTCGTCCGTGTCGGCCACAGCAGCCTTCACGCTTCGGGCCGGAGAAGCGCAGCCGGATGTGCCGCCTCCCCAACAGACGTGAAGGATCGCAGACGTTGGGCTGCCGCTTCGGTACAGAGATCGCGCCCGACGGCCCGCGTAGCAGTGCTGCCACGCCGGGAAGAGAGGCGGAGAGCGCGTCCGACGACGCGGTTGAGCTGCTGCTGTCGGCAGTCAGCAACGGGGGAATGGATTCCCTTCGGCATGACGAGCATGCGATACTCCATGGCTGCTAGAAACGCGCGCAGCGGCCTCTCGCCAAAGATGTTCCGCTGCCGCGTTGTAGTGAATCGGCGCCCCTCGGGGTGCTGGCCAGGCGTCCAAGGGTTCGTAGCTCTTGGACGCCTGGCACCATAGAGAGGGCGAAGCCCGACCAACGGGCTCGATACAAAAACGTACACTATTTTCGTGAATGTATCAACCCTGGACTACGGTTGCCCCTAGCGTCACCCTGACCTGCCCGATCGTCCCGCTGCTGGAGTTCATGTGCCACGTCAATTCGACGGCAAGCGCGTACGTGTCGTCCGGCGGGGCGAAGACCTGAGCCAGGGCGAGCTGGGCGCCAGGGTGGGCGTCAGCGGTGCCTCCGTTGCGCGGTGGGAGAACGGCGACGATCACCCCAAGGGTGAGAAGCTGCCGGCGATTGCCCGGGCGCTCGGTCGGCCGCTCGCTGAGCTCTTTCCTCATGACGGCCCCGCGGACTTGCAGCTCTTGCGCTGCGACGCCGGCCTCAGCGTGGCTCAGGCCGCCGCAGTTATCGGCACGAGTCGTGTGCCGGTGAGCAACGCGGAGAGTGGTCGGCGCCGACTGAATGACGCGTACGTGCCACAGCTTGCAGAGGCGTATGGGGTGACCCAAGCGGTCCTCTTGGCCGCCCAGGACTACTCATTCGGGCTCCGCCCCGCCGCCTCGGCTGGAACCCGCGCGTCGGCCCCCCGCGCGATCGGAGAAAAGATCAACTATCTCCTGGAGCACGGGTACGGGGACCAGCGGGCACCTTCGGATGAAGAAATCGCACGACGCGTGAACGATCATGCGGGCGGCCAGGTCGTAACCGTCGAGGGCATCGTCGCCCTTCGCGCGGGCGCGGCGACGGAAGCTTCCGATGCGGTGCGCGCTGGCTTGGCCGCAGCCCTCCAGGTCGACGTCGCGCTCTTCCAGGACGATGCCGATGTCACGCCCGCGGCCCGAGAATTCCTTGAGGCGATCCGCTTCCTCGGTTCGATCCAGCAGGGCCAGATTCTTGGACTCGCTGCTCGTGGTAACGGCCAGGGCCTGTCCGCCGAGATGATGGCCAAGATCAATGATCTTGTTGAGGAGTTGAAGGGCAAGCTGCCAGAAGTGCCAGACGAGGACTGACCCTCTCGGCTGCCCACGACGCGAAGGGACTGCGGCGTTACCCCCGTTGGGTAACGCCGCAGTCCCTTCGCTCTTCCTGACTCCCAGGCGTCGGCTACGACGCGGTGAGATCCACACCTAGCAGGTCGGAGAGAGCGTCCACCGTCTGCTGGGGGTCCCGGTTGTGCACCCCTGCGAGGCCTAGCTGCTCGGCGGCTCGTACGTACGCTTCGGTGTCGTCGACGAAGATGCACTCGCTCGCCGGCAGGTCCATGAGCTTGAGCGTGATCTCGAAGAGCCCCTGGTCAGGCTTGCGCATCAGATGGTGCTCTGAGATCACCACGACGTCGTACAGCTCTTCAAGGTTATAACCGGCGTAGAGATCCCACGGGGTGAGTCCGACGGAGTTGGACAGGATACCCACCTTGATCCCCGCGCGCTTCGCGGCGGCAGCTGCGTTGATCAGCAGTGGCTCGGGGCGAAGGTCGCCGAAGATGCGGCCCATCAGGCCGTCGGGGGAGACCCCCAGCATCTTGCCCGCGAAAAGGTTCCACTCCGTCTGGGAGACCGCTCCGCGCTCAAGGGCGCTGGTAATCTCGACACCCTTCTCGTCCTTGTACAGCGCCGAGAGACAAGCGCCCTGCGGAAGGCCCTCACGTTGCTCGAACGCGAGCACCGCGGGCAGCAGGGGTGTGGTGAGCACTCCGCCGAAATCGAGGATGAGGCCAGTGCGGGTAGACATGCATGAACTCCCATTGATTTGCTGAGATTCGGACATCGGTCCAGACAGGACAGCGTCCAGCCCCGGCTACATATGGTGACGACATTTGCTGTATGTCGCAGACCAGGGTGCACAGGTTGGTGGATAAAAGCCTATGGTCCGCCCAACTCACGGTACCAAACCAGTTCACGTGGCGGAGGGTGCCGAATGTCACTCGCCCGTCGCAGTCGCTGAACCGTTTAGAGCTCCCCCCTTACCGCGCACGCGAGAAGATCCTGTGCCTGATTTTCGGTAATGCTTGAATAAGCTGTGCTGACTCGCGCCAGCCAGGCTGCCTCGCCATCGGTATCGACGAAGGGTTTCTCGCGTAGTGGAGCGGGGGCCTCGATGCTTGATGGATTAGCATCAACGGTTTTGAGTGCGGCCTTAACCCAATATGCCTCTGCGGCTGGCTCCGGGTCAGAATGAGAGGAAGTGGCGTCCTCTGCGGCGAATATGAGCTCCCGCGGAGCGTAGTAACGCAGGCGTTCGCAAGCGTCGGCGATGTCCTGGGTCCACCGGTCAAGGCGGACGTCGATGGGTACGCGCATGAGCACGATTTCTGTAATTCGCCCCCCCGGGGGGTAGAGGCTTGTTCCCGGAAACGCGTCCACCAGATCGAACCAAAGCGGGTAGATCCTGTTTAGGGTGCGCCACGTCTTCCATCGGACCGCTGCCGCGCGAGTGGTAGGAATACTTGCTCCAGCTGCGACGATCAGGAAGAGAAGGTCCATCCATATAGATTCGGCATCCACGACGAACCGCACCGTCGAGCGGGTCAAGTTGAATGCTACTGCGATCCACATGAGGCCGATGCGGGCCAGTGAGTGAACGAGGCCCATCCACATCGCAATTGCCATCAGGCCCAGCCCGATACGCATACTCGTGCTTTCCGCCTGCCGTGCTGCCCGTGTCCACTGGTAACCGCACACCGTGGCCGTCACCAAGGGAAAGAAATAAAAGACGGTCATGTAGACCGCCACGCCCACCTGTCCTGCGTGGTCTACGAGGAAGTCTTGACTCTGCTCCTTCCGTTGGACGACGGAGAAAAATAGAGCCGTGAGCAGAATTACGCCTACTGCTCCCGCCGTTGGGGACACGCGAGCGATCCAGCGGGAGACCGCTACATGACGGGGCACGACTGCCTTCGTGCTCTTCCCGTAACTGGTGGCGACGTAGGTCAGGGCGGCGATGGTTGCCGCAGTGCTGGCGAAGTGCCTCAGCAGGGCGTCCAAGTCGACCACGGGAATTCGATCTGAAGCCGACATGACCGCTGGCGTGTAGAGCCACAGGGCGACTGCGAATCCGGCATAGCCGCCCCAGAGTGCCCGACGGTGAAAGTCACCATAGCGAACTGCCGGGAATCTCCATACGGCGATGGCGGTGATTACCAGCGCGGTCATATACTTGAAATAGTCGGACATCGAACCGTGGCTAACTGGGTGAGCCGGGTATGCCCGCCCCGGAGGCCGGCTTACCACAGCATTAAACGTGACTAGTTGGACAGGGGGGGGAAACTTATGAGACCGAGGAACCCTCATCAACGAGTGTCTTCAAATCGCATCTATCGTCTGCGCCGTGGCGGAGCTACCGGGTGAGCAAGCGAAGATTCCAAAAGGCTGACCATGTCATCGCCTGCGATCGACTGACGGCGCGCCAGTCGCTTGATCAGTGAAGCCGAGAGTTCAGCTTGCTTTTCCTCGGGGCTATCGAAATCCACCCGCCCCTGAACCACAGCTGACGGAAATCTTCGGATAACTTCCTGGCGAATGCGATCTGGGACGTAGCGTTCGATCTCGATGGGCGTCAGAGTGGTCCCATGGTCAAGCCATTCGTGCGCCAGCTCGTGCAGAATGATGTGTTCAGTTTGATTTCGACTCGAACGGCGACGGTAGAGAATCAATGTGAATTCCGGCGCTTTGACCCGAAGGCCACATGCCGAGCCCAGCCCTCCGTCGGCGTCATCCAGCGGAACTAGCCGTATCTGCCGATCCAGGGCTCGCTCCATATTGCGCACTAGCGCCTCAACGCTGAAAGGAGCGGGGATGGGGAGGTCGGTGAGAAGCCTCTCGCATTCCTTCATGAGTGCGCGCTGTGAGGGGTCTCTACGCCAACGCATATTCGCTCCATTGGAATGCTGGTGTTCGTCGCCAGTCTCACACCGGGTCGTACGCGAGGTGCTGGTGGTCAGGAGATTGGTGGGCTCCGGGTGTGCAAGGGTCGGTCGATTGGCGGCCGTATCCACAACTGATCGTACAAGGAGGGAAGTGTGGCTAAGTGCGATATGCCCGGACTGGCCTTGTTGTTAATGTCACGCGAGCCACCAATTCCATGATCAAAATTGGGCGACAGGGCTCTAAGTGATCTTTGATCCCTTGTGCTGTCGCGAACATGACCTCGGTCGCCTTTCGGCTGGCGGGGCCGGGCCTGCGGCCGCGCCCGAACGCCGTCGAGCACTGGCCGTGGCGAGGAGTTCTCGGTGCACGACGGGGGATGGCGCTGACGCGCAGGGTTGGACCTGGCCGCGCCGCATGGTGACGCCTTGGCAGTGTCTGGGGCGGAACTGCCGGCCGTCGGCCGTGTGCTCGGGCTGATGTGCAATCTCCGTCGAGGTGGCGAGCATCCCGGTGATCGTGGTGAATCGGCTGGACCCGGCAGGCGTTACGGCTGGGCGTGTAGGTCGTTACGGCGTACACGTCGCACATCTGCGTGGCCGCGCTCCAGACAAGTTCCTCGCCAGGGCTCGCCGCCACGGACCGCGAGCGGGTCAGAATCCCCGACATGGACGACGGACTTCGACTCCGCGCCGCCCTCCGAAACCTACGGGCGGATCAGAACCTGCACGTTCAGCCGTAACGGCCTCAGCGACCTGCACGTCCAGACGTAACGCCTGCCGGGTCCAGCCAATTCACCATGATCAGCAGGGTGCTCAGCGCCCCGACGGGGACCTGGCAGCAGGAGATCGGCGGAGGGCGTGCGGATCGCGCCGCAGCTGATGCCGCAGGCCCGCGCGAGCGTTGGGTGGCGATGGACCGCCCAGGGTACGCGGTGCGTACGTCGTCGGTCGTCGTGGCCGCAGGGTGGGCCCCGCCCATCGCACCCTTGGCCTCGGCGGCGCGTAGTCCGTCGTAGGCCAGCTCGCGTTGGAGTGCACCAACGGTAGAAAGGACCCACCATGAACTTCAAGGTGGCCCGCAGTTCTCCGGTGCGCGGGTGGCGGGCGGTAAGCCCCATTGTGGAGGGGGGCGCTATCGGCGCAAAACTTCTACTTCCACACTGGGGTGATTCTCTTGGGGTCCGGGGTCTTACTCCCCTTCCTGCCGGGCTGAACTTGTACAGCCGCGAAAATCTCGAACATTACCTTGCGCTTCTGTGAAAGGTCATATTCGCCGGCAAGCCATTTTCTGGCGACGTCGTTAGGTGCCTCGTTCTGTGTCTGTGTGGCCAGTTCGAAGGTGGCTCGCTCGCGGCGAAGCTTTTTAATTTCCTTTTCCAATGGAATTGCCAGGCGGTAGAACATGTCGGCAGGGATTTCGTCGTCCTGCCACTTACTTTCCAACCCGGCGAGCTTGTCCGCCTTCTGCTGGAGTTTCTGCTCGTCAGGCCACGTGGCGCGGATCGGAATATAAGTTGACTGCGCCTTTTTCAGCTTCTCCAGCACCAGGCGCTGGAGCTGTCCGTCCACCATCGGTCCCGAGATCGAGTTGTGCGAGCAGCTTCTGCACGTGTAGACGTACGGGCTGCGCTTGCTGCTCGCTTTCGTTCCACCCATGGGCCCGTTGCACACGCGCGTCTTCACTGCACCGTCGATCTCCACCTCCAGGGGGAACTGGCAGCGAAGCAGTGTTGAACCCAAGTACTTGATGGTCTTCGGGATTCCGGTGATCCTCGGCGTGCCGCTGCCGCGACCGAGGTAGGTGCTTCCCGCTTTGAAGGTGGCGCACACCGCCTGCCACTTCTCTGGGGTGGTGACGGTTTCCCATTTCCCCACAATTGGTGAACCGTCGTCATCCAGGCAAAGTTCGCCACGGTTCGCGCGATACCCGCATACGCGCGGAGCCGTCATCATTTGTGTGAGCGTCTGCGGCCCGATGTCAACTCCACGAGTTCCCGTCAAACCTTGCCGCTTCGCCTCAATGCAAAGGACTCTCACCGCCTTTCCCCTGATGCGCTCGTCGATAGACCATGCCAGGAACTCTGACTCGATTGGCCGAAGCGTCTCCCGGTCCTCCTCCCAGCCGAACGGCCGAGGGCCACTGTGAGGCAGGCCGTCAAGTATTCGGTCCTGGTGCCAGTCACGAATTCGACGCTTCTTCTTCATCGCCTCGGCCTTGTTGACCACTGCCATGATGCCCGTCTTGATGATCTCGCTTTCCTCGGTGAGATCCATTGGCCCCGACGGGGTGTAGAAGCGCCGGCTCGGGTCGAGTGTGATCGCCTCGACAAAGTCCTCCCAGTCCCGGTCCGTGCGCTGGACGCGGTCTTGGTCAACGCAGATGACCCCGTGGATCGGGTAGCCCTCTGGGGTGTGCCCTCGCTGGAGGTCTCGAAGCATCGCTTGGAAGTCCGGCCGCACGACATCCCGCTTGGAGGCTGAAAGGTCATTGTCGGTGTACCTGTGAACGACCACAGCATCGTGGCGCGCTGCGTACTTGTCGTTGCGGCGATGCTGGTTGGCCACCCCCTTGCCTGCTGACCACGCGGATCTCGCGGCCTTCTTCTTGTTGTGTTTGCGCCAGTCGTCGGAGATGCGGGAGTACGCGATCAGGAAGGCTGTGCGGGGGTGGAGGAGGGCGAGCTCGTCCGGAGGGGCGAGGCCGGCCGGCCTGCCCCGCAGCTCAAGATCGCTGAGGTCCGCGTCGTCGGGCGCGGTGAGCGCGACCACCTTGTTGTTAGGTGCTGTGTACATCTTGTAACTCCTGGCTCGACCCCTGTGGATGTCGAGGCTGGACGCTTTGGATCGTGCAACGATGCCGGTATGAACAGACTGGCTAACGCACAGTCGCCCTACCTACTCCAGCATGCCTCCAATCCAGTGGACTGGTGGCCATGGGGAGAGGAGGCGATGACGGAAGCTAAGCGGCGGGACGTGCCCATTCTCTTGAGTGTGGGCTATGCGTCCTGCCACTTATGCTTCTGATAATTTACTGGTGCCACGTCATGGCGCACGAATCCTTCGAGGACGAGGACACGGCCGCGTACCTCAACGCCCACTTCGTCCCGGTGAAGGTGGACCGGGAGGAGCGGCCGGACGTCGACGCCGTGTACATGGAGGCGGTGCAGGCGGCGACCGGGCAGGGCGGGTGGCCGATGACCGTGTTCCTGACGGCGGACGCCGAGCCCTTCTACTTCGGTACGTACTTCCCGCCCGAGCCCCGGCACGGCATGGCGTCGTTCCGGCAGGTGCTGGAGGGCGTGTCCGCCGCGTGGACCGAGCGGCGCGGGGAGGTCGCCGAGGTGGCGGGGCACATCGTGGCGGACCTGGCCGGGCGGTCGCTGGCGCACGGCGGGCAGGGCGTGCCGGACGAGTCGGACCTGGGGCGGGCGCTGCTGGGGCTGACCCGGGACTACGACGACACGCACGGCGGGTTCGGCGGTGCGCCGAAGTTCCCGCCGTCGATGGTGATCGAGTTCCTGCTGCGCCACCACGCCCGTACCGGCTCCGAGGGCGCCCTGCAGATGGCCGCGGACAGTTGCGCGGCGATGGCGATGGGCGGGATCTACGACCAGCTCGGGGGCGGGTTCGCACGGTACGCGGTGGACCGGGAGTGGACGGTTCCGCACTTCGAGAAGATGCTCTACGACAACGCGCTGCTCTGCCGGGTGTACGCGCATCTGTGGCGGTCGACCGGGTCGGACCTGGCCCGCCGGGTGGCGCTGGAGACGGCGGACTTCCTGGTCAGGGAGCTCCGGACGACCGAGGGCGGCTTCGCATCGGCGCTCGACGCGGACAGCGAGGACGCCGCGGGCCGGCACGTGGAGGGCGCGTTCTACGTGTGGACGCCCGCCCAGCTCCGCGAGGTGCTCGGCGAGGAGGACGGGGCGTTCGCCGCGGCCCGCTTCGGGGTGACCGAGGAGGGCACCTTCGAGGAGGGCTCCTCGGTGCTTCGGCTCGATGCCGGTACGGCGGCGGACAGTCCCGACGGCGGTCCCGACAGCGGTCCCGACGGCGGTGACGCCGACGCCGAGCGGGTCGCCTCCGTCCGGGCCCGGCTGCTGGTCGCCCGTGAGCTGCGGCCCCGGCCGGGGCGGGACGACAAGGTGGTCGCGGCCTGGAACGGTCTGGCCGTCGCGGCGCTGGCCGAGACGGGCGCGTACTTCGACCGGCCCGACCTGGTGGAGCGGGCCACCGAAGCCGCCGACCTGCTGGTCCGCGTCCACCTGGGCGAGAACGGCCGGCTCTGCCGCACCTCGATGGAGGGGCGGGCCGGGGAGAACAGCGGGGTGCTGGAGGACTACGCGGACGTCGCCGAGGGGTTCCTCGCGCTGGCGTCGGTGACCGGCGAGGGGGTCTGGCTGGAGTTCGCCGGGCTGCTGCTCGACGTGGTGCTGACCCGGTTCGCGGGGGAGGGCGGGCAGCTGTACGACACGGCGGACGACGCCGAGAAGCTGATCCGCCGCCCGCAGGACCCCACCGACAACGCCACCCCGTCCGGCTGGACGGCGGCGGCCGGGGCGCTCCTTTCGTACGCGGCGCACACCGGCTCCGAGCCGCACCGCACGGCGGCCGAGGGCGCGCTCGGAGTGGTGAAGGCGCTCGGGCCGCGCGCCCCCCGGTTCGTGGGCTGGGGGCTGGCCGCCGCCGAGGCGCTGCTCGACGGGCCCCGCGAGGTGGCGGTGGCCGGGCCGGTCGGCGGTGAGCTGCACCGTACGGCGCTGCTGGGACGGGCGCCGGGCGCGGTCGTCGCGGTGGGGGAGCCGGGCGGCGGGGAGTTCCCGCTGCTGGTGGACCGGGCGCTGGTGGGCGGGGAGCCGACCGCGTACGTCTGCCGCCACTTCGTCTGCGAGACCCCGACGACGGACGCCGAGGAGCTGAGCCGCCGGCTGGGCGGCTGAGCGCGCCGGTCCCGGAGACGGCTGTGGCCGCGGCCTCGAAAGGCCGCGGCCACAGCCGTCCTGGCGTCCCTGCGGAAACGATCAGCCGTGCTGGTAGGCGACGAGCGAGATGCCCACGTAGTGGGCGACGAACGCGGCGAGGGTCAGCGAGTGGAAGACCTCGTGGAAGCCGAAGAACCGCGGTGAGGGGTTGGGCCGCTTGAGGCCGTAGATCACACCGCCCGCACTGTAGAGCACCCCGCCGACGACGACGAGGACCAGGACGGCGACGCCGCCGGCCCGCATGAAGTCCGGCAGGAAGAAGACGGCCGCCCAGCCCATCGCGATGTAGCAGGGCGTGTAGAGCCAGCGTGGTGCGCCGACCCAGAACACCCGGAACGCGATCCCCGCCAGCGCCGCCGCCCAGACCGCCCACAGCAGGGGACGCCCGGTGGAGTCGGGCAGCAGGAGCAGGGTGAGCGGGGTGTACGTGCCCGCGATGATCAGGAAGATGTTCGCGTGGTCCAGCCGCCGGAGCACCGCCTCGCCGCGTGGGCCCCAGGTGCCGCGGTGGTAGACCGCGCTCACGCCGAAGAGCAGGCAGGCGCTGAGGACGTACACCGCGCAGGCGATCCGCCCCTTGGTGCTGTCCGTGAGCGTGATGAGCGCCAGCCCCGCGACCAGAACCGCGGGGAACATTCCGGCGTGCAGCCAGCCGCGCATCCGTGGCTTGAGCGGCACTGCGTCCAGGACGGCGGATTCGGGTGCGGACGCACCGGCAGCAGTCATGTCCGCATGCTACCTACGCCTCCGTAAGTACCGCCTATGGGTGGCGGTGTTCACGCTCCGGGCGGCGGTGTTCACGCTCCGGGCGGCGGTGGCCGTGCTCCGGAGCGTGAAGGAGTTCCCGGATTCTTCCGACGATTTCCGATGATTCCCGGAGCTTCTGGGCCTGCGGGGAGTCCCTTCCGAGGGTGTCGAGGCGGACACGGCGAGTGGTGATGCTCACATGTGAGGCCCCCTGGACAGATGGGCGCCTGCGGCGGATGATCAAATGAGTGCGGTCGGCACCGGATGAGCGCCAGGGATGACGCAGTCGAAGCGTCCGGGTCGAAGCCCCCACGGGGCATCAACGAAATCCACCCTCGACAAGGAGCGATCGTGGCGCGCGACATCGCAGCTCCCTCCCCTCTTCCCACCCGGCACCAGGAACTCGTCTCCTGGGTCGACGAGATCGCGGCCCTCACCCAGCCGGACCGTGTGGTCTGGTGCGACGGATCCGAAGCCGAGTACGAGCGCCTGTGCGAGGAGCTCGTCGCCAAGGGCACCTTCACGAAGCTGGACGCGACGCTGCGCCCGAACTCCTACTACGCCGCGTCCGATCCGAGCGACGTCGCCCGCGTCGAGGACCGCACCTTCATCTGCTCCGCGAAGGAAGCGGACGCGGGCCCGACCAACCACTGGAAGGACCCCGCCGAGATGCGGGAGATCTTCTCCGGCGAACAGGGCGTCTTCCGGGGCTCGATGCGGGGCCGCACCCTCTACGTCGTGCCCTTCTGCATGGGCCCCGTCGGCTCCCCGCTCTCCGCGATCGGCGTGGAGCTCACCGACTCCGCGTACGTCGCCGTCTCCATGCGCACCATGACGCGGATGGGGCGGGAGGTCCTCGACGAACTCGGCACCGACGGCTTCTTCGTGAAGGCGGTGCACACCCTCGGCGCCCCGCTCGCCGAAGGCCAGGCGGACGTACCGTGGCCGTGCAACACCACCAAGTACATCTCGCACTTCCCCGAGGACCGCGAGATCTGGTCGTACGGCTCCGGCTACGGCGGCAACGCCCTGCTGGGCAAGAAGTGTTACGCGCTGCGCATCGCCTCCGTCATGGCGCGCGACGAGGGCTGGCTCGCCGAGCACATGCTGATCCTCAAACTCACCCCGCCGCGCGGGGAGTCGCGTTACGTCGCCGCCGCGTTCCCGAGCGCCTGCGGTAAGACCAACCTCGCGATGCTGGAGCCCACCATCTCCGGCTGGAGCGTCGAGACCATCGGCGACGACATCGCCTGGATGCGCTTCGGCGAGGACGGCCGGCTCTACGCGATCAACCCCGAGGCCGGCTTCTTCGGCGTCGCGCCCGGCACCGGCGAACACACCAACGCCAACGCCATGAAGACCATGTGGGGCAACTCCGTCTTCACCAACGTCGCCCTCACCGACGACGGCGACGTCTGGTGGGAGGGCATGACCGAGGAGCCGCCCGCGCACCTCACCGACTGGAAGGGCAACGACTGGACCCCCGCGTCCGGCGTCCCCGCCGCCCACCCCAACGCCCGCTTCACCGTCCCGGCCGGCCAGTGCCCGATCATCGCCCCCGAATGGGAGGACCCGAAGGGCGTGCCGATCTCGGCCATCCTCTTCGGCGGCCGCCGCGCCACCGCCGTACCGCTGGTCACCGAGTCCTTCACCTGGCAGCACGGCGTCTTCCTCGGCGCCAACGTCGCCTCAGAGAAGACCGCCGCCGCCGAGGGCAAGGTCGGCGAGCTGCGCCGAGACCCGTTCGCCATGCTGCCGTTCTGCGGCTACAACATGGGCGACTACATGAACCACTGGATCAAGGTGGGCGCGGACAAGCCCGACCAGTCGAAGCTGCCGAAGATCTACTACGTGAACTGGTTCCGCAAGGACGACGCGGGCCGGTTCGTCTGGCCCGGGTTCGGCGAGAACAGCCGGGTGCTCAAGTGGATCGTGGAGCGGCTGGAGGGCAAGGCCGAGGGCGTCGAGTCGCCGATCGGCATCCTGCCGGCCAAGGGCTCGCTCGACACCGACGGACTCGGGCTCTCCGAGGCGGAGTTGGACTTCCTGCTCACCGTCGACAAGGAGGTCTGGCGCGAGGAGGCGGCGCTGGTCCCCGAGCACCTCAACACTTTCGGGGACCACACGCCGAAGGAACTGTGGGACGAATACCGGGCGTTGGTGCAGCGCCTGGGGTGAGGCCCGACGCATCCCCTGGAGTGAGAGCGTGAACGGCCCCCGGAACCCGCATGGTTCCGGGGGCCGCGCCGTTCGGGGCGCCGGGTGTCTCGTCGGTCGCACCGTTCCGGGAGGTCGGGTGTCTCGCCGGCCGCACCGATCCGGGGGTGCCGGGTGTTTCGCCGGTTGCGCCAACTCGCGCGTGACACGCCGGTTTTCAGTAATCTCTTGCGTCTCCGGCATTCACGGGAGTTATCTGTTCCCTGCACGCCTCCGGGAGCCGCCCGGAGCCATCAACACGTGTGTGGGGGAAGTACGTTGAGGAATTCGAAGCTCCGTCTGCGGACCGCCGCCGCGGTCGCCGCGCTCTCGCTCGGTGTCGCGGGAACGGCCGTACTGGCCGCGCCCGCCGCCCAAGCCGCCGAGACCGGCACCGGGACGGCCAGTGAGCAGGTCGTCAAGCTGCCGATCAGCTCGTTCGGCTCGCTGGTCGTCGACTCGGTCCACGAGCGCGTCTACGTCGGCGACGACCGCAGGACCAGCGGTACGGGGTCGGTCCAGGTCTACGACTTCGGCGGGGAGAAGATCACCACCCTGGCGACGGACGACGTGCCGTCCACCCTGGCGCTCAGTTCGGACAGCTCGACGCTGGAGGTCGGCCAGACCTCGGGCGTGGTCTCGTTCGACACCATCACCTACGCGCGTACCGGCCGGGTGTACGGCACGTACGACGTGTACTGCCCCCGGGACGCCGGGTTCGCGGGCGGCCGGGTCTGGTACACCGGGACCAACAACGACAGCGACTGCGACAACCGGACGTACACCGTGTACGGGGCGGCGGCCGACGGCACGAACAACACCTCGACCGGCTGGAACGACACCGGCAGGCTGCGGCTCTTCAGCACCCCGCAGACCCCGGACCGGCTGCTCATGGCCCAGCCCCGGGGAACCGCCGTGACCGACCCGTACCTCGCCGTCTTCGACGCGAGCGGCACCAGCCTGGTCCGTACCGCCCAACGCCGGTTCGCCGACGGCACCGGCCAGGGCGGACTCGACATGCGGGACGTGGCCGAGTCCGCGGACGGCAGCCTGATCGCCGTCGCGGACGCCCGTACCGGCACCCGGCTGCTGAACGCGGGCGACCTCTCGGACGCCGCCACGACCTATCAGCCGCTCCCCGAGGGCGCTGTGGCCAGTGCGGTCGCCTTCAGCGGCGACGGGAAGTACCTCGCGCGCGGTGCCGCCGCCACCGGCTCCACCGCGGACCTGGTGGTCCAGGCCGCCGACCCGGCGGACGCCACACCCCCGCTGGAGTTCGCCTTCGAGGGCGCGCTCGACGGGAACAAGGTCGCGCCGCGCGGGCTCGCCTGGTCCGAGGACGGCTCCCGCCTCTTCGCCGTCACCGGCGGCGGCAACGGATACGAGTACTGGCTGCACATCATCCAGCCGCCCGCCGCCCAGTACGACACCCGTTTCACCGGCACGCTCTCCACGAGCGCGGCGCACCCCGTGGTCGGCGAACCCCTCGGCATCCGGGGCCGGCTGGAGATCGACGGGCCCGCACCGGCGCAGCCCGTCGAGGTGACGGCCGTACGCCACGACGCGGGCGGCGACCGTACGCTCGCCCCCGCCGAGGTGGACGCCGACGGGACGTTCACCGTGCTGGACGTGCCGTCGGCGGTCGGCCCGGCCACGTACACCGTCTCGTTCACCGGTGACCTGACCCACCGCCCGACCGAGGACATCGCCCTGGAGACCGAGGTGGCGAAGGCCCCGACCTCGATCACGCTGACCGCCCCGGCGGAGGGCACCAAGGGCGTGGGTCTGCGGATCACCGGCACGCTCACCGGCCAGGGCCGCGCGCTGCCCGCCGGGATCACGCTCTCCGTCGTGCGCACCGACAAGAAGGGCACCGGCACGCTGACGTCGGCGGCCGTCGCGGCGGACGGCACCTTCACCATCGACGACATCCCCGGCGCGAACGGTGAGGTGACGTACGAGGTCGGCTACGCGGGCGACGACCTGCACCTCGCCGACACCGCCACGGCGACCGTCCGGGTCCGCAAGCCGGTCTGAGCCGGTCTGGACGGGGTGGATACCGGGCGGGGGGTGACCGGCGAGCGGGCCGGTCACCCCTCGCCCGGACGGGAGTGCGGCAGCCGCGAGATCGCGCACAACTTTAGACTGATTCCAAGATAGGATGGTCTTCCAGCAGAACCTGGAGGCCACCCATGTACGAGCCGATCCGCACCCCGTCGGTCCACACGCCGGCCGACACCGCCGGATTCCCGCACCGCAGCCGCGAGGAGGAGCTGGACATCCAGCTCGCCGGTCACCTCGCCGCGCTGCTCTCCGTCACCGACGAGCTGGGGCTCGACGCGGCCGGAGACCGGATCGCCGAGCAGGTGTCCCGGCTGCGCGGCACGCCCCCCGCCCGGCACGCCGGGCTGATCGACGCCCCGCCCGCGGCCCTGCACCGCCGCGCCCACACCCTCGCCGGCCGGGCGCTCGTGGTCGCGGCGTCGCGCGCCGACACCGCCGCGGCGATCCTCGCGGCGGAACGGATGGACGCGCACGCCGAAGCGCTGTCGACGGCCGCCGGAACCCCGCGCCTGGTCCCGACCGCCTGAGGCGGAGGGTCGCCGAGGGCGCCGGATCGGACCGCCCCGGCGCGCTCACGGCCGAGCCCCTCGCGGCCGACGCCGACGTTCACCGCCGACGGCGGCTCTCGCTCACGGCTGGCTGTAACCGTCCAGGAAGTGCGCGATCCGCGTCACCGCGTCCCGGAGGTCCTCCGCCGAGGGCAGGGTGACCACCCGGAAATGGTCGGGTTCCGGCCAGTTGAACCCGGTGCCGTGCACCACCATGATCTTCTCGGCCCGCAGCAGGTCCAGCACCATCTGCCGGTCGTCCTTGATCTTGTAGACCTTCGGGTCGAGCCGGGGGAAGAGGTACAGGGCGCCCTTCGGCTTCACGCAGGTCACCCCGGGGATCTGCGTCAGCAGGTCGTACGCCACGTCCCGCTGCTCCAGGATCCGGCCGCCCGGCAGCACCAGATCGTCGATCGACTGCCGGCCGCCGAGCGCCGTGGCCACCGCGTGCTGGGCCGGCATGTTGGCGCAGAGCCGCATGTTGGCGAGGATGGTCAGCCCCTCGATGTACGAGGAGGCGTGCTCCTTCGGCCCGCACACCGCCATCCACCCGGAGCGGTATCCGGCCACCCGGTAGTTCTTCGACAGACCGTTGAAGGTGAGGACCAGCAGGTCCGGGGCGATCGCCGCGGTCGGGGTGTGGGTGGCGCCGTCGTAGAGGATGCGGTCGTAGATCTCGTCGGAGCAGACCACCAGGGAGTGGCGGCGCGCGATCTCCGTCAGCCCGCGCAGCATCTCGTCGTCGTAGACGGCGCCGGTCGGATTGTTCGGGTTGATGATCACGATGGCCTTGGTGCGGTCCGTGATCTTCCGCTCGATGTCGGCGAGGTCCGGCATCCAGTCGGCCTGCTCGTCGCAGCGGTAGTGCACCGCCGTACCGCCCGCCAGCGAGACCGAGGCGGTCCAGAGCGGGTAGTCGGGCGCCGGTACGAGGACCTCGTCGCCGTCGTCCAGCAGCGCCTGCATCGACATCTGGATCAGCTCGGAGACGCCGTTGCCGAGGTAGATGTCCTCGACATCCAGCGGGATGCCCTTGGTCTGGTAGTGCTGCATCACAGCCCGGCGCGCCGACAGCAGGCCCTTCGCGTCGCCGTATCCGTGCGCCCCCGCGACGTTGCGCAGGATGTCTTCGAGGATCTCCGGCGGGCACTCGAAACCGAACGCCGCCGGGTTGCCCGTGTTCAGCTTGAGGATGCGCTGACCGGCCGCTTCCAGCCGCATCGCCTCCTCCAGCACGGGGCCCCTGATCTCGTAGCAGACGTTGGCGAGCTTCGTGGACTGGATGACCTGCATGACCGCGAGCTTACGGCGGTGTTTCGCGTCGTGCTCGGGACTTGCGGCCCCGCGGTTCCTCCGCGGACGGCCCGGTCGGCCGCCGAGGCTTCCATCGCCATGCGGCCGGGCGGGTGAGCCGTGGGAACGTCCGGTCGTGCCGGTGGTGCGGCTTGGAATGCGCGTGTGTCGCAGCCGTGGGTGAGATGCGCCACGCGGGTCCCCCGCTCGTACGTGAGTCCGCCTGGACGGGTGTGGTGCGGACGGGCGTACGGAACGCGGGGGCGGCGGGGTTTTCGCGCGGCTTCCACCGGCCCTCGGCGGTCCTGGCTTCGGCGGTCCTGCCTTCGGTGGGCCTGCCTCGGTGGGGCTGCCACCGGCGGGTCTGCCCCCGGTGGACCGGCCCTCAGTGGGTCTGCCCCCGGTGGACCCGCCCGGTTCAGGCCCCGGCCGCGGCCGCCTCCCTGGCGTAGGTCACGGCCTGAAGGAGCGAGAGGCCCGGCTCGGCCTTGCGCAGCGCCCTGATCGCCTCGGTGGAGTCGGCGGGGCCCGTGTGACCGGCCGCCGCGAGCCGCTCGCGCACCCAGCGGACGCGCAGCTCGGCCTCGGGGCGGCCGGTGTAGGAGCCGACGAGAGCGAGCGCGCGTTCCAGGCCCGGCCGGTCGGCCGCGGGTGCCGCCGCCAGTTCCTCGCGGAGCGCGTCGAGGATGCCGGTGGCGTCGTGCAGGACGAGGACGGCGAGGTGGTTCTTCGTGAAGAGGCTCATGGCCGCACTCTTCCCGGGGGGCCCGGCCCCGAGGCGCGGGTTGAGCAACATCTGAGGCGCGGCTGGATTCCGTCCCTTGTGGGGGTTTCTCCGGTGCGTGACCATGCTCATGCCAAGGCCGGAAGATCTCCGGCCACGCGTGCGCGGGCCCGCACAACCCGGCGTGTCCGCGCACCAGGTCATCGGAGGGGACCCCCCATGAAAAAGCCTCTCGTCGCCGCGCTCCTGAGCGCCCTTCTTCTCGGCGCCGGTGCGGTGCCCGCGCTTGCCGCGACCGACTCCGGGACGACCGCGTCCCCGGCGTCCGCGTCCGTGGCGTCCGTCGGCAAGTCCGCGCCGACCGCCGGTGCGCCCGCCGCCCCGGCCGTCGCCGGTGTGCGGGCCGTCGCCGGTGTGCAGGCGGTCGGCTTCGCCGGAACCGTGGCGCTGAGCAACTGTTCCGGCTCCGTCGTCCGTACCCCCACCGCCCTGCCCACCGATCCCGCGCTGGTCCTCTCCAACGGCCACTGCCTGGAGACGGGCTTCCCGGCCGCCGGACAGGTCATCGTGAACCGCGCGTCCACCCGCTCCTTCACGCTGCTCAACGCGTCCGGCACCGGCGTCGGCACCCTGCGCGCCAGCAAGATCGCCTACGGCACGATGACCGACACCGACATCTCGATCTACCAGCTCACCCGCACCTACGCCCAGATAGAGAGCAGTTACGGCATCAAGGCCCTGGAGCTCTCCGCCGCCCACCCCGTCCAGGGCACCGCGATCACGGTCGCGTCCGGTTACTGGAAGCGGACCTACTCCTGCGCCGTCGACGGCTTCGTCTACCGCCTCAAGGAAGGCGCGTGGACCTGGAAGGACTCGGTCCGCTACACCTCCGCCTGCCAGACCATCGGCGGCACCTCGGGCTCCCCGGTGATCGACGACGCGACCGGCAAGGTGGTCGCCGTCAACAACACCGGCAACGAGGACGGCGAGCAGTGCACGGAGAACAACCCGTGCGAGGTCGACGCCAACGGCACGGTGACCGTGCGCCAGGGCATCAACTACGCCCAGGAGACCTACGGCATCGTGCCCTGCGTCGGCCCCGGCAGCGTGATCGACCTCACCCGCAGCGGCTGCGCCCTGCCCAAGCCGTAACGCCGGGACGGCTGTTGACGCTCTCCCGGGCCGCCGTCCGCGCGCGGTCCCGGGAGAGCGTGCGGCCCGGTCGGTACGCGGCCCGTCGGTGCGCGGACCCGGGGAGCGTGCCTCGGGTCGGCGTACCCCGGGTCGGCGTACCCCGGGTCGGCGGGTACCCCGGGTCAGCGTGCGGTCGAGCGGACCGAGCGGCCCGCCAGTACCTGGGTCCTGTGGCCGTCCTCGATGACGAACCGGCCGTCGATCAGCACGTGCGGGATGCCCACCGGAAGGGCCCGGGGCGCTTCGAAGGTCGAACCTGCCGCAACCGTCGAAGGATCGAAGAGTACGAGGTCGGCGCGGTATCCGGCGCGGACCAGCCCCCGGTCCGCCAGCCGCAGCCGTGCCGCCGGGCGGGAGGTCAGGTGCGCGACGCACTCCTCCAGGGTGAGGACGCCCAACTCCCTTGCGTAGCGCCCGAGATAGTGCGGGAAGGTGCCGTACGCGCGCGGGTGCGGCTTGTCGCCCCGCAGGATGCCGTCGCTGCCGCCGGTGTGCACGCGGTGGCGCATGATCCGGCGGACGTTCTCCTCGTGCCCCACGTGCTGGAGGATCGTGGAGCCGAGGCGGTCCTCGGTGAGCAGCCGCCGGGCGGTGGCCCAGGGCTCCTCGCCGTGCTCCCGCGCCGAGGCGGCGACCGTGCGGCCCACGTACCCGGAGAGCCCGGCGGAGGTGACGCCGGAGATCTCGATGGTGTCCCAGTCGATCGGCACCCCGTGGCAGCCGTCCGATCCGGTGACCTCCAGGTCGTGGCGTATCCGCGCCGCGTCGACGGGGTCCGCGAGCCGCGCCAGGGTCGCTTCGGGGCCGCCCTCGTTCGCCCAGCTCGGCAGCATCGCCACCAGCGTGGTGCACCCGGGGGTGTACGGGTACGTGTCCAGCGAGATGTCGGCGCCCTCGTCCAGCGCCCGGTCGAGCAGGCCGAGCAGCTCGGGCGCCCGGCCCTCGTTCACCCCGAAGTTCATGGTGGCGTGGGCGAGATGGAGGGCGCACCCCGCCTTCCGGGTGAGCCGCACCATCTCCTCGTACGCCTCCAGCGCCCCGGCCCCGTACGAGCGGTGGTGCGGGCACCAGTAACCGCCGTGGTCCGCCACCACCCGGCAGAGTTCGGTGAGTTCGGCCTCGTCCGCGTACATCCCGGGGGTGTAGGTCAGCCCGGAGGACATGCCGACCGCGCCCTCCCGCATGCCCTGGGCGACGAGCTCGCGCATCCGGTCGAGTTCGGCTCCGGTGGCGGGACGGTCCTCCCAGCCCACCGCGTACATCCGGACCGTGCCCTGCGGGACGAGGTAGGCGGCGTTGACCGCGATGCCCTCGCCGCCGAAGTTCCGGTCGAGCCGGTCGAGGTACTCGCCGACCGTGCGCCAGTCGAAGTCGACGTCCTCGCCGTCGCCGTTCCACCCGGCGATGGTCCGGCGGACCTCGGCGAGCGTGCGGTCGTCGACGGGGGCGTACGACAGGCCGTCCTGGCCCAGGACTTCGAGCGTCACGCCCTGGGCGGCCTTCGCGCTGTGGTCGGGGTCGCGCAGCAGCGCGAGGTCGCTGTGGGCGTGCATGTCGATGAAGCCGGGGGCCAGCGCGAGGCCGTCCGCCTCCAGGGTGCGGCGGGCGGTCGGGCGCCGGCCCGGGGAGCCCTCCGGATGGATCGCGGCGATCCGGCCGCCGTCGACGGCGACGTCCGCCCGGAAGGACGGGCCGCCGCCGCCGTCGATGACGCGTGCGTCGCGGATGACGAGGTCCATGGCGGCCCTCCCGGGGCTCTGGTGTGCGGGTTCGGACGGGTGCGGCGGGCTGAAGCGTGTTGCGGAAGTCCCGCCTGCCCTCCGGGCGGACGGCGCCACTTTCGCAACACGCTTCAGGGCGGTCTCAGAAGTAGGTGCGCAGGTACTCGGCCACCGTGCCGTCCTGCCGCACGACGGGGATCAGCTGCCACTTGTCGAAGGAGGTGCACGGGTGCGAGAGCCCCAGGCCGACCCAGTCGCCGACCTCGAGGCCGGTGCCCGGCTCGGTGGCCAGCCAGCCGTGCTGGTCGGAGAGGCCGGTCACGGTGATCCCGGTCGCCGGCCGCACCGAACCGTCCCGGGCCGAACGGACCACCTGGGCCTCGGGGAGGTGGAGGTCGTAGGCGGCGTCCCGCTTGCCCGCGTTGACGAACGCCTGGCCGTCCGTGGGGCGCGAGACGACCTGCGTCCACAGCCGGAAGGCGGGCTGCAACTCTCCTTCTTCCGGGACCCGGTTGAAGGGAGTGAGATTGCGGTACTGGCCGTCGTCGTGCGAGACGTACGCGCCCGAACGCAGCAACTTGCAGACCGGGCGGCTCAGTTCGGGGATCGCGGCGAACACCTCGGCGACCACGTCGAACCAGGCGCTGCCGCCCGCGCTCACCAGAATTTCCTCGTCCCCGGAGAGTCCGCCGAACCGGCCCGCCTTGTCGAACTCGGCGGCGAGCGCGACGAGTCGGCGCAGCCAGTCACCGACCCGCCCGGTCGTGGCCCCCGGCACCTCGCCCTCGTAACCGGCGACCCCGACCAGCCGCAGCGTGGACACGGCGGCGACCGCCTCCGCGACCGCCGCGCCCTCCGCCTCCGTACGTACGCCGGTACGGGCGCCCTCGCCCGCGCCCAGCTCCACCACCACGTCCACCGCACGGCGGGCGCCCGCCGCGCGCAGCGCCTCGTCCATCAGCTCGACCCCGCGCACCGAGTCGACGTAAACGACGACGGTGAACTCCGGGTCCGCGTCCAGCTCGCGCGCCAGCCAGGTCAGCGCGACCGGGTCCACCACCTCGTTGGCGAGGAAGATCCGCCGGATGCCGTGGTCGCGGTAGACCCGGGCCTGGTGCGGGACGGCGGCGGTGATCCCCCAGGCCCCGTGGCGGAGTTGGCGGGCGAAGAGCTGCGGGGACATCGAGGTCTTGCCGTGCGGCGCGAAGGCCAGCCCGTGCCGCTCGGTGTACGTCTCCAGGAGCGCGAGGTTGGCGTCGAGCGACTCGGCGGAGAGCGTCAGCAGCGGGGTGGTGAACCCGCCGGAGAAGAGGGGGCGGGCCTCGGCGGCGAGGGCGCCCACGGTGAGCCCCTCGGCGTCCGGCGGCAGGCCCTTGAAACGGGAGTCGATCCGCTCGTCGGCGAGCGCGGCGGCGTACCGCTCCGCGACCGCCACCGCGTCCTCGGCCGCGCCGGCCGCCGTGGTGCCCGTGTTCCCGCTACCGGATGTCGCGTCGGCTGCCATGCGGATCCCCTTTTCCCGTTTCCCGGATTCCCGGAGCGTTGCATTCTCTGCAACGCTCATTGCGTATGTCGCTCCTGGCTGTCTAACATCCGAGCCGACGCCGGGTCAACGACGGGCCGGCGCCGACGGCAGCCCCACAGACAGTGACCAGCGACCAGCGAGGAGCCCAGGTGCCCGGAACCGGAACGGGAACGGCCGACCCCGCGGACGCCGGTGCCTCCGAGCCCGCCCGGGCCGCTGCCCCCGGCGCCGTCGACGTCGTCTGCCTCGGCGAGTCGATGGTGACCTTCCACCCCACCGGGCCCGGCCGCCTCGCCGACGTACCCGGCTTCCTGCGCGGAATCGGCGGCGCCGAGTCCAACGTCGCCTGCGCCCTGGCCGGGGCCGGGCACCGGACGGCCTGGGTCGGCCGGGTCGGCGACGACGGCTTCGGGGACCACCTCGTCGACGCCATCGCCGGACACGGCGTCGACACCTCCGCCGTGCACCGCGACCCCGACCGCCCCACCGGCGTCTACTTCCGCACCGCCGCCGACCGCTCCGACCCGGACCACGAGGTCGCCTACTACCGCGCCGGGTCCGCCGCCTCCGCGATGTCCCCGGCGAACGCCCCGTACGACGCCCTCTTCGCCGGCCGCGTCCTCCACCTCACCGGCATCACCGCCGCGCTCTCCGCCGACTGCCTCGCCCTGCTGCGCACGCTCACCGCCCAGCGCCCCGGCCGGCCCCTGGTCTCCTTCGACATCAACCACCGCCCCCGCCTCTGGCGCGGACACCCCGCAGGACCCGGCGTCCTGCGCGACCTGGCACGCGGCGCCGACGTGGTGTTCGTCGGCGAGGACGAGGCGGCGGAGGCCTGGGGCGTGCACGGCCCCGACGCCCTGCGCGCCGCCCTCCCGGAACCCGCCGTCCTCGTCGTCAAGCAGGGCGCGGACGGCGCGACGGTCCTCGCCCGCCCCGACGGCACCCCGCCCGGCGCGGGGACGGACGAGACCACCACGGTCCCGGCCCCCCGCGTGGACGTGGTCGCCGCGGTGGGTGCCGGCGACGCCTTCGCCGCCGGCTTCCTCTCCGCGACCCTGCGCGGTCTGCCGGTACGCGACCGGATCCGCCACGGCCACCTGCTGGCCGCAGCCGTCCTCACCGTCCCCGGCGACCTCGCCCACCCCCCGGCCCGCGCCCACGTCGACCGGCTCGCCGCGCTGGACGACGAGGCATGGGGGACACTGCGACTCGGCCCCGGATGGGCGGGGCGCGACGCGGGTGAGCCCGTGGACGGGGGACGTACGGGAGCGGCGGCGGAAGGAGTCACCGGATGAGCCAGACCGTCGACCGCGCGCTGAGCATCCTGCCGCTGCTCGCCGAGGGCCCCGCCGACCTGGGCCGCGTCGCCGACCGGCTCGGCGTCCACAAGTCCACGGCGCTGCGCCTGCTGCGCACCCTGCGCGAACACGGACTCGTCTACCGCCAGGAGGACCAGCGCTACCGGCTCGGCGCCCGCCTCTTCGCGCTCGCCCAGGAGGCCGTCGAGAACCTCGACGTCCGCGAGATCGCCCACCCGCACCTCGTGGAGCTCAACGAGATCTGCGGACACACCGTCCACCTCGCCGTGTACGAGGAGGGCGAGGTCCTCTACATCGACAAGGTCGACAGCCGCTACCCGGTCCGGATGTACTCGCGCATCGGCAAGACCGTCGCCATGTCCGTCGCCGCCGTCGCCAAACTGCTCCTCGCCGACCTCCCCGAACCGGAGCGCCGGTCCGTCGCCGAACGGCTCGACTACCCCTCGTACACGTCCCGTTCGACGCCCAACGCCGCAGCGTTCCTCCGCGAACTCGCCACCGTCCGCGAACAGGGCTGGGCCACCGACCTCGGCGGCCACGAGGAGTCCATCAACTGCGTCGGCGCCCCGATCCGGGGAGCCGACGGACGCGTGGTCGCCGCGATGTCGGTCTCCGCGCCGAACGTCCTGGTCACCGCCGAGGAGTTGCTCGCACTGCTGCCGCTGCTGCGCCGCACCGCCGACGCCATCAGCCGGGAGTACTCGGGCACGGCCGTGCCCGCCGTGACCGCCGCACCCGATACGAACACCGCACCGTCGAACACCGCACCGTCGAACACCGCACCGTCGAAGGACACCCCATGACCGAGAAGACCGCTCTCACGCCCAGCACCCACACCACCCCGCCCGCGAAGTTCTCGCACGGGGTGAAGAAGGGGAACATCCTCCAGGTCGCCGGCCAGGTCGGCTTCCTCCCCGCCGTGGAGGGCCAGGCCCCGACCCCGGCCGGCCCCACCCTGCGCGAGCAGACCCTCCAGACCTTCGCCAACGTCAAGGCGATCCTGGAGGAGGGCGGCGCGAGCTGGGACGACGTGATGATGATGCGCGTCTACCTCACGGACGTGGACCACTTCGCCGAGATGAACGAGATCTACAACGCGTACTTCGAGGAGCAGGGCCTCAAGGCCCCCGCCGCCGCGCGCACCACGGTCTACGTCGGCCTGCCCAAGGGCCTGCTCATCGAGATCGACGCGCTCGCCGTACTCGGCTGAGCCCGCGCACCCCGCCGTACCTCCACCGCTCCCCCGGAACGCCGAAAAGCGCCACCGGGGGAGCGGTGACGCTTTTCGACGGTGTGGCTCCGGCCTTCAGCTCACGGCCGGTCGCCGATTTCTGGCGGTCCGATTTCCGTCGGGCCGGTTACGGCAGGGCGTGGACGCTCGCGCCGACCGCGCTCGACCAGGCGTTGCCCGCGGTGGCGTCCCAGTTGGTGGACCAGGTCATCGCGCCGCGGATCGACGGGTAGGTCTTGGACGGCTTGAACGAACCGCAGTTGGTGCCCTTGGCGAGGCAGTCGAGCGCCGCGGTCACGATCGACGGGGCGACGTAGCCACTGCCCGCGCCGCGGGTCGAGGCGGGAACTCCGAGGCCGACCTGCGAGGCGTCGAGACCGCCCTCCAGCTGGATGCAGGCGAGCGCGGTGAGGAAGTCCACCGAGCCCTGCGAGTACACCTTGCCGTCGCAGCCGAGCATCGAACCGCTGTTGTAGTACTGCATGTTGACGACGGTCAGGATGTCCTTGACGTTGAGCGCCGTCTTGAAGTACTCGCCGGACGTCGACTGCATGTCGATGGTCTGCGGGGCCATCGTGATGACCAGGCCCGAGCCCGCCTTGGTGGAGAGCGCGCGCAACGCCTTCGTCATGTAGGTGGAGTTGAGGCCGTTCTCCAGGTCGATGTCGACGCCGTTGAAGCCGTACGTCTGCATCAGGGAGTAGACCGAGTCGGCGAAGGCGGTGGCGGAGGCGTCGCTGTTGACCGCGACCGAGCCCTTCTCGCCGCCGATCGAGATGATGACGTTCTTCCCGGCGGCCTGCTTGGCCTTGATGTCGGCCTTGAACTGGTCGACGGTGTAGCCGTTCAGACCGGCCGAGTCCAGCGTGAAGGAGACCGCGCCCGGCGTGGACGTGGCGTCCGCGAAGGAGACCGCGATGATGTCGTAGGCGGCCGGCACGTCACTGATCTTCTGGACGGTCGCGCCGTTGTTGAAGTTCTGCCAGTAGCCGGTCACCGCGTGCTTCGGCACCGTGGTCGACGGAGGCGGGTTGGTGGTGCCCGAGGTGGACGTACGGACACTGAGCGCCGCCGACTTGGCCGACTCGCCGGCCGCGTTGGTGGCGCTGACCGCGAAGGAGTACGCGGTGTCGGCGGAGAGCCCGGAGATGGTCGTCGAGGTCCCGGTCGAGGTGGTGGCCTTCGCGCCGTCCTTGTAGACCGTGTAGCCGGTGGCCCCGGAGACGGAGTTCCAGGAGAGCGACACGGAGGACGAGGTCTTGGAGCCCGAGGTGAGACCCGCCGGAGTGGCCGGGACCGTCGGGGCGGGGTCGGTGCCGCCGCCGCCGTCCGGGCCGGTGACCGCGATGTCGTCCGCGTAGTAGGCGGGCTGGCCGTACCAGCCGTGGGTGTAGACGGTCACCGAGGTGGTGGAGGCGCCCGTCGTGAAGCTCGTCGCGAGCTGCGACCAGCTCGTGGCGCTCGGCGTCCAGGTGGAGACGTCCGTGGTGCCGGTGCCGCTCACGCCCAGGTAGACGTAACTGCCCTGCACCCAGGAGGAGAGGGAGTACGTCGAGTTGGGCTTCACCGCGACGGTCTGGCTGCACTGCGCGTTGTCCAGCCCGGCGGGGGTCGCCTTGAGCGCGGAGCTGCCGCCGTGCACGGGGGAGGAGACGGTGGCTCCGCTGCCCGCCGTACAGGTCCAGTTGGTGAGGCCCGACTCGAAGCCCGCGTTCTTGGCCACGTTGACGTCGGCGGCCTCCGCGTTGCTCACCATGCCGGTGAGGGTCAGCGCGCCCGCCGCGACGACCGCCATGGCGGCGCCGAGTGCGGGACGGGTGTGGGGCCTTCGGTGCCTGCTGCCTGCGGTGCGTTCCACTGCATCCTCCGGGGGGAGTCGGGGTGGTGGCGGGGGTGCGCCGGGGAGTCCGTGCGGGTCCGTGCGGTTTTGCGTGGGAGTCGCCGCGGGAGGGCGACGAGGGGGGACGGTGGCCACCGCTGGCCGATAAACTGGTCCAGACCAATCAAGTTGTCAAGACCCTTGTTGTTCATTCACTCGTCCTAGCGGTTGTGCGGGAGCCCGGACGACGCACCGTTTGTCCGGTCCGGGCCGATCCGTGCGCTGAGTACGAGTCCCTCCGTGTCCCGGCCCGCAGGGCGGCGGCCGGAACCTTTGCGACCGTGTGGGTCCGCGCGCCGATGTCAACGCGGCGCGCTCGTAGGGCTGTTGCCGAGGTCCGGCGAGATCGGGCTACCGCCGGCCGGACCGATCCGGTCGCCGCCCCGTCACCCGGGCCGACGGCTGCGGGACGAGGCGCGGGACCTCGGGCGGGGTCCGGCTGATGCCGCCCCGGTCCGACGGCCGGGCCGGTTGCCCCGTGACCCGGATAAAATGGCGTGTGCAAAGAAGGGTTGGCGGCCGCGCCGATGGGCATCATGCGGACGCACAGGGGAGCGGGTGGCGTCAATGAGTTCTCGTACTCATCAATTGCCGTACGCGGGCGCGGCCGACGATGCGTGAAACCTCAACGTGCGCCCAAGATCAGCGATTTGGTGAATGGCCGGGAAAACGCCGGATAAACCTCCTCGGCGTCCCGAATTCAACTACCGCCGCCGCGCGCTGATATGGGACCCGCGGCGGCGCCGTGTTCCCGGTATCCGTCTCCATATTGATTCCTGAAGACGGTTTCCCGCCTGGTAGGACGTGACTACAGTGCTGTCGGAGAACCACGGACAGGAGCGATTGCGGTCGGCGGTGCGATGCCGACCGGAGCCGAACGGGGAACAGCGTGCCGATCGCCATTGCAGTAACCAGCGCTGACCTGGTGCTGCCACCGACCGACCAGCAGACACCGACCGCCGCCCTGCTGCACGCACCGGAGGATCAGGCGCTGGAACTCGCCGTCGGCGACATCCATCTCCTGCTGGAGCAGCACGGATACGTGATCGCCGTGTACCCGTCCTCCCTTCCGCCCGCCCACGAGCGACGGCTGTACGCCATCCGTTCGGTGCTGGAGAGCGACCGGATCGCGCTGCTCAAAGTAGATCTTCCGCCGCTCGGAATCGCCGTACTCGTACGGCAGTTGAGGCAACTCTCCATCTGTGACTTCAGCCCCGGCGTGGTCGCGTCCGCCGTCCGGCTGCTCGCCCACTACATCCACGCCGGAGCCCTGCTGAACTCCGTGGCCAAGCTCGACCGCTTTCCGGTCAGCCTCAAGGAGCACGCCAAGTCATGGGTTCCCGGAGCCCAGTTCGCCGCACTCGCCGGAGCCGGGGCGCGACTGGTCAGAGTACGGCCCACGATGGAGCCGCTGCCCGGACCGGATTTCGCGACCCATCTGCTGATCGCCAAGGGCCAGGCCCCACAGGAATGGGTACGGGAGCGGCTGGCCGCGGACTGGAAGGTCCAGGCCATTCACGAGGCGGCGCTCCCCGCCGACTCGGTCCGCTGGTGGGGCACCTCGAAGCTGGTGGAATTCGCCTCCTACCTCCCGGACATCTCCGTGCTGTACCAGCTGGTGGCTTCGGTACGGCGGGAGAATTGCCACTGGTGCGGCATGGAACTCATCGGAGACCGCTGCGGGTTCTGCTCGTCCCCCCTCACGCAGCCCGAGAACCGCACCCACGGCTCGGTCGTGCTCGCCCGCGAAAGGTAGCGACCCGCCGCCGGCTCCTCCGCCCCTCGCCGCGCACCCCGCACCGCGCACATCCCTCCCTGTCCGCCGCCCCACGCATCCGATCCGAACGAGGTTGTCCGGTCCATGAACTCCCGCCAGCGCCGTGGCGTCATACTCCTGCTCCTGTCGGTCCTGTGCGCCTTCGGCGCCTTCGCAGGAGTGCTCTCCGTGATCAGTGACGTCAACTCGAAGGTCGGACCCGAGGTCACCGCGTACCAGCTCAAGACCAACGTCGCCCCGTACACGGCGCTGAACAGCGGCCAGTTCGAGAAGATCTCGATGCCGGAGCGGTGGCTCTCCGCCAACGCCGTGACCGATCTGCGCGAGGTGCAGGGCAAGATCGCCGTCACCCAGCTCCGCGAAGGCTCCCTGCTGCAGACCGACATGATGGTCGCCAAGCCCGAACTCCGTGCGGGCGAACAGGAGATCGCCATCATGATCGACGCCGCGACCGGGGTCGCGGGGAAGATCACCGCGGGCGCCACGGTGAACGTCTACGCGACCTTCGCCGGTGAACGCGACGGCGACCCGGCGCAGTCGAAGGTCATCGTCGCCAACGCCAGGGTGCTCGACGTCGGCAAGCTCACCGCACTCGAACCGGACCGCAGCAGCACCTCCTTCCAGATGACGCAGGCGGTGCCGATCACGTTCGCCCTCAACACGCTGGACACCCAGCGCATCGCGTACGCCGAGTCCTTCGCGGAGCACGTACGGCTGGCGCTCGTCGCCCCCGGCAGCGACGGAACCATCCGTCCGGGCGACCGTACGTACCAGCTCGACAAGGACAAGTGAGGACGGATGACCATCAGAATCCTCCCGGCCGTCGGGGACATCGACGCGGCCAGATCCGTCACCACCCTGCTCAGCCAGCTGCCCGACGCCGAACCGGCCACCCCGGTCGGCGACTCCACCCAGCTCATCGACACCCTCGCCCGACTGGCGGGAGAGGCCTTCGACGAGCTGCCGGAGGTCGTCCTCGTCCACGAACGCATCGGCCCGGTGCCCGCCCTGGAGCTGATCCGGGAGGTCTCGCTCCGCTTCCCGGCGGTCGGGGTCGTCCTGATCACCACCGACGCCGGCCCCGCGCTCTTCGCCGACGCCATGGACTCCGGCGCCCGCGGCATCGTCACGCTCCCGCTCAGCTACGAAGAGCTGGTCAACCGCATCCAGGCCGCGGCCCAGTGGGCCTCCGGCGTGCGGCGCCACCTCTCCTCGGGCAACGAGGTCTTCACCGGCCCCGGCGGCATGGTCGTCACCCTCACCGGCGCCAAGGGCGGCGTCGGCTGCACGGTCGCCGCCGTACAACTCGCCCTCGCGGCGCAGGCGTCCGGGCAGACCGTCGCCCTCGTCGACATGGATCTGCAGACCGGCGACATCGCCTCCTACCTGGACGTGCAGTTCCGCCGTTCGATCGTCGACCTCGCCCTGGTCTCCGAGATATCGCCGCGCGTCCTCACCGACGCCGTCTTCTCCCACTCCACCGGCCTCGCCCTGCTGCTCGCGCCGGGTGAGGGGGAGCGGGGCGAGGAGGTCAGCGACCGGTCCGCCCGCCAGATCGTCAGCGCGCTGCGCTCCCGGTACGAGGTCGTCGTCGTGGACGGCGGCAGCCAGATGAACGGCGCCAACGCGGCAGCGGTCGAGATGGCGGACGTGGCCGTGCTGGTGACGACCCCCGACGTCGTCGCGGTACGCGGAGCCAAACGCATCGTACGGATGTGGGACCGGCTGCAGATCCGCAAGGCGGAGGAGACCCTCACCGTCGTCAACCGCTACACCCGGAGCACGGAGATCCAGCCGCCGCTGATCCAGAAGATCACCGGCACCCGCGTCGCGGGCGTTGCCGTGCCCGCCAACTTCAAGGAGCTCCAGGGCGTCGTCGACGCCGGACGGCTCCACGAACTCGACGCCAAGAGCACGGTCAAGCAGGCGCTCTGGGGACTGGCCGGGGAGATCGGGATCGTCAAGCCCCGGCCGGGGGAGAAGAAGAACGGCAAGGTGCGCAACGACCGGGGCTCGATCGGAGGCCCGCGCGGACGGCGCGGCACCGACGCGGGCCGGGGACGGACCGAGGGGACACGTTGACCGATGACCACCACGCTGACGCACGACACCGACATAGGGAGGAGGCGCCCCGGCGCCTCCTCCCGGAACGGCAGGCCCGCCCGACCCACGCGTGACGGGAGCGGGGGGCGGCCGCTCGACGCCTTCCGCGGGACCGGGCCGCGGCTCCGTACCGCCGGTGGGCCGAGGGCGCGGCTCCGTACCGCCGGTGGGCCGGGGCCGCGGCTCCGTACCGCCGGTGGGCCCGGGCGCGACCGGGGGCAGACCGCGATCGAGTTCCTGGGCATGACGCCGTTCATCATCCTGATCATGCTGGTGCTCTGGGAGCTCGCCCTCGTCGGCTACACCTTCATGCTCGCCGGGAACGCGGCCGACAAGGGTGCGCGGGCCGGGGCCGGCGCCGAATTCGGTTCGAGCTTCGCCTGCCGGCAGAAGGCCCGCGAGAACCTGCCCGACGCCTGGGAGGGCAACGCCGTGATCAGGTGCAGCAGCGGCTCCTCCCTCTACCGGACGAAGGTCACGCTCAAGGTTCCCGTCCTGGTGCCCGGCCTCTTCGACCTGAACGTGCACATCGACGGCGACGCGGCCTCGCCGCAGGAGGGCTGAGCGATGACGACCACCACCGTCCCCGCCCCGGTGTCCGCTCCCGCCGCCTCCGGAGAGGCCCGGCGCGACCGGGGCCAGGTCGCCATCGAGTACCTCGGCTTCCTCCCCCTGCTGCTCCTGGTCGGGATGCTCGCGCTCCAGCTGGGCCTCGCGGCGTACGCGGCCAACCAGGCGGGCACCGCCGCCCGGGTCGCGGCCCGCAGCGCCAGCCAGGACTACCCGCGCGGGGACGCCGAGCAGGACGGCCGCGACGCCATCAGCGACTGGCTCACCGGCTCCGACGAGTTCGACATCGACATGTCCGGCGGAGCCGACGAGGTCACCGCCACCGTACGGATCAAGGTCCCGAGCGTGGTCCCCGGCGTCGACTGGTCCTGGGCCCGACGCAGCGCCACCTTCCCCCGGGGCTGACCGGGCCGTCCCCGCACCCCGTACCCCCTTCCCCGCCCGCGGCACCGACCGGACAGCCAGAGAGAGAGTCACGCACATGAGCCTGCGGGCACGCATCACCGCTCCCGAGGAGAACGGCGGGGCGCGCGAGGACGGCCACATGGTCGCCCTCTACCGCGCCAAGCTCCTGGAGGAGATCGACCTCGCGGAGATGTCCTCGCTGGCCGCCGCCGACCGGCGGGTCCGGCTGGAGCGTGTACTCGGCCACATCATCAGCCGCGAGGGCCCCGTCCTCTCGACCCTGGAGCGCTCCCAGCTCATCCGCCGCGTCGTGGACGAGGCCCTCGGCCTCGGTATCCTGGAGCCGCTGCTCGAGGACGCGTCCATCACCGAAATCATGGTCAACGGCCCCGACCAGGTCTTCGTCGAGCGCAGCGGCAAGGTCGAGCAACTGCCCCTGCGTTTCGGATCGCACGAACAGCTGATGCAGACCATCGAGCGCATCGTCTCCACCGTCAACCGCCGCGTGGACGAGTCCAACCCGATGGTCGACGCCCGGCTCCCCAGCGGCGAGCGCGTCAACGTGATCATCCCGCCGCTCTCGCTCACCGGCGCGACCCTCACCATTCGGCGCTTCCCCCGCTCCTTCACGCTCCACGAGATGATCGGCTTCGGCTCGCTCGACGAACAGATGCTGGTGCTGCTCGCGGGGTTCGTCCAGGCCAAGCTCAACATCATCGTCTCCGGCGCCACCGGCACCGGGAAGACCACCCTGCTCAACGCGCTCTCCGGGCTGATCCCGAACAACGAGCGCATCGTCACCATCGAGGACTCCGCAGAGCTCCAGCTCCAGCAGAACCACGTGATCCGGCTGGAGTCCCGCCCCGCCAACGTGGAGGGCAAGGGCCAGATCACCATCCGCGACCTGGTCCGCAACTCCCTGCGTATGCGCCCCGACCGCATCGTCGTCGGTGAGGTCCGAGGCGGCGAGTCGCTCGACATGCTCCAGGCGATGTCCACCGGCCACGACGGCTCGCTCGCCACCGTCCACGCCAACAACGCCGAGGACGCGCTGATGCGCCTCCAGACCCTCGCCTCGATGTCCGAGATCAAGATCCCGTTCGAGGCGCTGCACGACCAGATCAACAGCGCCGTCGACATCATCGTCCAGCTGACCCGGCACGCCGACGGCACCCGCAAGATCACCGAGATCGCCGCCCTGGACTCCCACGGCCGCGACCCGTACCGCATCGTGAGCGTCGCCCGCTTCAACGCGCAGCCGATGGCCGCGGACGGCAGGATCTACGGCCAGTTCCAGTACCTCCCGCTGCCCCGCCGCATCGCCGACCGCCTGTACATGGCCAGCCAGCCCATCCCGCAGGCCTTCGGCGTCGCCATGCACTCCGACCAACTCGCGACCCGAGAGGCCATGTAGGTACCCCCGCCATGAACTATCTCCCTCTGATCACGGTCGGCGTGACGCTGCTCTGCGGCGTACTCGGCGTCTGGGGCCTGTACGCCTACACCGGCGGCAAGGCGGACCGCGACGCACTCGTGGAGCGGCTGTCGTACGCCGGACACGCCGCCAGGAGCAACAGACGCTTCGCCGGTGTGGACCGGCGGCTGCGGACGACCAAGCTGGGCCGGAAGCTCGAACTCAAGCTCGGCGCGACAGGGTTGGAGGTGACGCCGGGCGAGTTCCTGGTGTACGCGATCGCGGCGATGGCGATCCTCTGGGCCGTGGCGTCCGCGATGCTGGCGTCCTTCTTCGGGCCGGTGGCGGCGCTGATCGGGCTGTGGGCGACTAATGCTTTCCTCAACTGGCAGCGCAACAAACGGATCGAGCGATTCATCAACCAGCTGCCCGAACTTTCCAGGGTTCTCGCCAACGCCACTCAGGCCGGCCTGGCACTCCGTACGTCACTCGCCATGGCGGCGGAAGAGCTGGAGAACCCGGCCGGAGAGGAACTGGCCCGGGTGGCGCGCCGACTCGCGGTGGGAGAGTCCCTGGACGACGCCCTCAGCGAACTGACCGACCGGCTCCCTTCCCGTGAACTCTCCGTTCTCGTATCCACGTTGGTGCTCTCCAACCGGGCCGGTGGCACCGTCGTGAGCTCTCTGCGCAACCTCACCGAGACGCTGGAAGAGCGCAAGGAGACCCGGCGCGAAGTCAAGACCCAGCTCTCCCAGGTCACGGTCACCGCCTACGCCGTGCCCGTCTTCGGCCTCGGGGCGATGCTCCTGATGAACGCCGTGATGCCGGGAGCTCTCGACCGTATGACCGGAGCTTTTCTCGGTCAGGCCGCCGTGGTGGTCTCCATCGCCCTGTACACGATCGGATTCGTCGTGATCCGTCGCATGTCCCGCATCGACGTCTGAGGGAGGAACCGACATGGACTTGTTGCTCGCTGTGGGCGCGGGACTCGCGATCTACGGAATTCTGTACGGCTACCGGATGTACCGCGCGGACGCCAAGCTCCCCACCGACCTCGCCGTGGCCCTCGAAGTCGGCTCCACCCGCACCTCTGCCGTGGGCTCGGGCGTCGACCGGATCGGCATGCGGTGGGCGCCGACGGTGCTGCGGATGATGGGCGAGAAGGCCGTCAACAAGAAGCGCCGCCAGATCGACATGGCGGGCAACCCCGGCGGCCTCACCATCGACCGTTACGCGGCCCGACGCGCGGTCTACGGCGCCCTCGGGCTGTTCGGCGCCTTCGCGATGCTGCTCCGCGGCCAGGTCTTCTTCGCCCTGCTGATGGTCGTCTTCGGGCTGTTCTGGGTAGAGGCAGGCATCTGGTCGGCGGTCCGCGCCCGGCGAGAGCACATCGAGCGCACACTCCCGGACTTCCTCGACGTCCTCGCGGTGGTGGTGTCCGCGGGGCTCGGTTTCCGGCAGGCACTGGGCCGGGTGGCGGAGAAGTACGAGGGGCCCTGGGCCGACGAACTCCGCATCACTCTCCGGCAGATGGACATGGGTGTCAGCAGGCGCCAGGCCTTCGACGAGCTGCGCAAGCGCAACGACTCCGAACAGGTCGCCATGTTCGTCACCGCTCTCCAACAGGGTGAGGAGCTGGGTGCCCCGATCGTCGACACCCTGATCCAGATCGCCAACGACATGCGGCGCACCGACGCCCAGAACGCCCGCCGGAAGGCCGCGCGTGCCGTGCCTAAAGCGACCTTCGCCGTGACGACGTTCCTCCTGCCGGGGACGCTCGTCCTGCTGACGGTCGGGTTCGTGTACGGGGCCAACCTCGACCTGGGCTTCGTCTCGGGGAAGTGAGAGAGAACAGGGTGCCAACGTGGGGAGGAGGTGATGCTGTGAGGCTTCAGTTGCGCCGGTCACTGGTCGACAGGCCGGATGGGGCTCGCCCCGGGGGCGAGTCTCCGGCACCTGAACCCACGTTGACCATCCAGGTCAACGCGTTGCAGGCCATGTGCCGTCAGGTGTTCGGTTTTCGGCTCGCGATGATCGCCGTCGCCACTCCCTTTGCCATTGGCGGAGCGGCTTCGGGTGCCGCCGGCTGGCTCGTCGGTGGAGCGATCCTGGTCACCTTCATGGGCTCATACGCCTTGTTCCGCGACTGGGAGCGTTTTGGGCCGCAACTCTTGAGACACCGCTGGGTTCTCGCCGTGGACGTCAGCCTGGGCGCACTGCTGCTCATCACTGCCACCCCTGATTCGACGCTCGCCTACGTCACGGTGTGCACCCCGCTGCTGGCGGGACTTGTCTACGGCTGGAGGGGATCCGCTGTCTTCGCGGCGCTTCAGATCGTGATCGTCCTCGGGGTGTACAACACCGTGCCCGGTCTTCGGAACGGCGACGACACTGGAGTGTTGCTGCTGCCAGGGTTCTGCGTGATCGCAGGCGCGATGGGGGTTACGCTGCGTAACCTTCTGCTTCGTTTCGGTGCGGCCAGCCAGGCGCTCACCGAAACGAGAGCGCGTCTTGCCGTGAACGAAGCGGTGGAAGGTGAGCGCACCCGGCTTGCCAGGGAGATGCACGATTCAGTGGCCAAGACGTTGCACGGCCTCGCTCTGGCGGCAGAGGGACTCTCTGGGTCCGTCGACCAGATGGATCAGCCCACCATCCGGAGCCAGGCCGGACTTGTTGCCCGTGCCGCGCGCCGCGCGGCCACGGAGTCCCGTGAACTCCTCACCGACCTGCGCCGCGAGTCGGGGCTGGACGGAGGGGTCGATGTACTCAGCGAACTTCGCTTACGTACGCAGGACTTTACTCAACAGCACGCCGTGGTCGCGTCCTTCCGACTGCTGAGTGACGCTCCAGCACCGGCAGTTCCCCACGTGGTGGCGCGGGAACTGCTCACGGTGGTCGCAGAGGCGATGGAAAACGCTCATCGGCACGCCGACCCGAGTCATCTCGCCGTGCTCGCGGGAGTAACTGGCAACGTCCTGCGTATCAGCGTTTGTGACGACGGGCGTGGCCTGCCGATCGGAACATCGCTGGAAACGCTCCGCGGCGCCGGCCACTTCGGCCTCGTCGGCATGGTCGAGCGGGCGGCGTCCATTGGCGCGCGGATCCGGATCGGCCAGGGGGAGGCCGCGCGAGGCACGGAGGTCCGTCTCGAGCTGCCGCTTGCCGCTCTTCACGCCACGGCAGCGGGGCGGGATCGGACGGGACCCTGCTCGCCCGAGACCTCCTCATCCCCCACCCAGCCAACCGATGCGATCTGAGAGGAGCTCGCGGCGTGCCGGACGACAGCTCCCGCCCGCAAGGGCGGCGCGACACTCAAGAGCAGAGCAGCCCCCAGTACACAGCTGAACAGCACGGACGCGGGATCCCTGTTCCCCGGCCAAGCGTGGGCCCCGGGGGCCTTCCTCCGCAGTCGCCGTTTCCCCCGGCCGTCGGGCGCCGGACTCCGATGAGAGTAGTTGTGGCCGATGACAATCCTGTGGTCAGGGCAGGACTTGGCGCCTTGCTCACAGGGCGTCACGACATCGAGGTTGTGGCGCAGGCCGCGAATGGCAGGGAGGCCTACGAGGCGGCACATTCCCACCGCCCCGACGTCGTCCTTCTGGACGTGCGGATGCCTTTGGTGGATGGCATCTCCGCTCTGCCCCACCTGGTTCCGATCGCACCGGTACTGATGCTGACGTACAGCCGCGAGAGTGCGATCGTCAGGGAAGCGCTCCGGCTGGGTGCGAGCGGCTATCTGGTGCACGGTGAATTCAGTTCCGACCAGCTCGTGCAAGCGGTGCGGGACACGAGGGACGGCCGGGCCCACTTTTCGAGCACGGCGGCCAATGCCCTGCTCGCTCACATGCGTCAGGACGTTCTTACGGATCCGACCCCTTTGCCCGATGGCCTGGGCATGGCGATCACGTCGAGTCCGATACAGGAGGGGTACGTTGCGGCCGGGCCTCTCGCGGAGGCCACAGGCTTCCCCGCTGAGACATATCCACGTCGACAGGCGGAAGGGCTTTCGCAGGTGCAACCTCTTGTGGGACAGTCCTCAGTGGTGGGTCGAGTACCCTTGAACGTCAATCACCTTGACCATGGGCTCAGTTCGCGGGAGGTGGAGATCATGGAGTTGATTGCTTCCGGAATGAGTAATCAGCAAATCGCCGCTACCTGCTTCATCAGCGAGAAGACGGTCAAGAACCACATCAACCGCATCTTCACCAAGCTGCAGAGCCGTAGTCGCAGCGAGGCCATCGCGCGATGGCTCGGCACGGCACCTCCCACAGGTCTTGGCCCACAGGGGAGGCAGTAGGTCATGGGTGGCCAACAGCTGATCCGGTGGAGGGTTCCTCGATCCTGTGTGCGATGCGAGGGCAACCTCTGGGCAGGCAGCGAAATTTGGGCCCAGGAATGGGCCCTGAGGCCCTCCGGTGGAGGGTCTCCCGCGCCGTATGTTTCTCGTGTCGAGGACGGCATCGGCCGGGAGGAAGCCGGTGCCGAACGCGACGCAGAAGCTAAGTGCGAGTCGGCCGGCAAGCGGCTGACCGGACCAGGAGGGGACCCCCATGTCGAACGCTTCCCTGAAGAGCACCATTCGCGTCAACGGTTGGGCCAGCACGGCGGTTTCGGTGATTCGGAAGCGCTACGCGGCGAAGGATCGGGGGCAGACGGCGTTCGAGTACCTGGGCATTATCCTGGTGGTCGTCGCGATCATCGGTGCGATCCTCGGCACGGGCATCGGCGGGGATATCTCCGAGCGAATCACCCAGTTGGTCCAGAACATCGTCTCGGGATGACGCCCGTCCGGTCCCGGAGCGAGCGAGGGCAGGCCTTCCCCATCTACGTCATGATGGTGGCGGGCCTGCTCTTCCTTGCGTTGGCTTTCTTCGCGGTCGGGAAGGCGTCGGCTCTCCGCAACGGCGCCCAGGGGGCTGCGGATGCCTCCGCGCTGGCTGCGGCCCAGACGGTGCGGGAGGAGTTCGAGGTGCCATTCATCGCGGCCCTCTGGACAAACTCGATCGAACAGTTCCTCAACACTCCCTTTGCCGCGGCCTGCGGTGCCGCACGCAGCCTTGCCTCCGAGAACGACGCCACGCTCGAAGACTGTTATTCGCGCTATGGCCGCGACCGTGACTCGATGACGACCAGGGTGCGGGGCTCGGACTCGGTGAACTCGTCGGTCCTGCCAGGATCCGACAGCACGCGGGCGACAGCTGAAGCCACCGCTGTGATCGACTTCGGGTGCGAATGGACCTCCGTGGACCTCAATGACGACGGTGTTCAGGACGTCTACTTCTTCACGTGTCCGAACGGGGCGCTCGAGATTAGGCCAAGCAGTCCCCCGCCGTGGTCCAGAGTGAGCAAAATTCTCTTCGACGTGCACTTGGTCGACAGATGACAGCGAACGACGAGTAGAGGATTCGACCCATGAGCATTCGGCGCACGATGACATCCCTGAGGACGGTGTCCGCCGCCTCGGCTGTGGCGGCCCTTATCCTCACGCTCTCCGCCTGCGGCGGGGACGACGGAGGTGGGTCCGTCGACGAGGGCGCGTCCCAGACGTCCGCGTCCACCGCCTCCCCGTCGGAGGACAAGGGGCAGCAGCAGCCCGACACCGCTGCCGGTGAGAACGTGGATCCCGATGTCAAGCTCGCGGAAGTTCAAGGTCGGAACGGCGTCGTCATGACGATCAACCAGGTTCTACGGGACCCCGGCGGATTCGTGACCGTGCAGGGCGTCATCAAGAACAACGGCGACACCGCGGTCAATCCCTCCTCCTGGGTGGGAGGCGAAGAGGGCATCGTCGGTGCCAACTTCAACTCGGTGGCAGGGGCGACTCTGGTGGACAAGGTGGGCAAGAAGCGGTACTACGTCCTGCGTGACACGGACGCCCGATGCCTCTGCACCACAAAGATCGCCGGGCTCCAGCCTGGGGACAGCACCTCCGTCTTCATGCAGTTCCCCGCCCCGCCCGCCACGACCACCGAGGTCGACTTCACCCTCCCGACCTTCGCCACCACGTCCCTCAAGATCTCCGGGTGAGTGCGCGGATGGCTGACACGCGACTGACCCCGGCACGGCGACGGCACCTGGCCATCCCGGTCGCCTCGGTGATGCTGATCGCCGGCGTGACCCTGTTCGGTGGCACGCCCGCCCTGGCCGACGACGGGCCCTCCGTCCCTCCCGGCACCGAGGCCACCTCCGAGGCCCCCGTCCCCCTCGACGCCAACGACCCCGACCTCCGGATGCCCGAGGGCGGCACGCTCGCCCCGGGGAAGGTTCTCGACATCGTGCAGGTCGTCGAGGACATGGGGGGCGAGGAGCGGCGGGAGGACTCGAACCAGTCCATCAAGTTCGCGCTCCAGGCCGAGGTGCTCTTCGGCAAGGACAGCGCGAAGCTCAGCCCGCAGGCGAACTCCCGGATCGAGGCCATCGCGGCCGAGATCAAGAACCAGAACGCCACCCAGATCCGGGTCTTCGGCTTCACCGACAATCTGGGCTCCTCGGCCCACGGCGACGTGCTCTCCAAGCAGCGCGCGGAGGCCGTGCACGCGGTGCTCTCCGAGCAGCTCGGCGCGGAGGTCACCTTCGAGATCCGCGGGTACGGCGAGGAGTACCCGATCGCGGACAACAGCACCGAGGAGGGCCGGAAGAAGAACCGCCGCGTGGAGGTCTCCTTCCCGCGCGGCGCCACCTCCTGAGGCTCTGATCGGCCGAACCGCCGGGCCCGGGTCGCGAGCACCTCGTGACCCGGGCTCCGCCCGTTCCGGCCCGTCGCCCAGCCCGCGGGGTCGTCCCTACCGGTCGCCCCGGGCCCGCCAGTCGTGGCCGCCCGTCCTGCCGCCACCGTCGTGCCGCCGGTCGTACGGGTACGAGGGCGGCGGCACCGGCGCCGTGGCGCGCTCCTCCAGCAGCCGGTCCACCGCGATCCCCACGGCCGCACCGGTGACGAGCGAGGCGGCCGGCATCAGGACCCCCTCGATGTCCGCCAGGTTCCAGGAGACGGCGTAGCCGTGGGCGAGCCGGGCCAGCGGGACGGCCAGGCAGCCGAGTGGGTACAGCACGCGGGACGCGAGGTGGCTTTCGGGGAGCAGCCGGGCCGCCGCCAGTACGGCGCACACGGTGACGGCGAGGCCGGGCAGGTGGAGCAGCCCCAGGCGCCAGCCGAAGTCGTCCAGGCGTTTCGGGGTGCTCAGCGTCACCTCCAGCGCCCGGCCGACCATGAAGCCGGCGGCCAGTTGGACGAGCGCGCCCGCCATCCAGCTGCGGATCAGGGGGAGGAGCCTGCCGGTACGTGGCCCGGAACCGGCTTCGACCCGCTCTCCGTCCCAGCCGCCACCGCTCACGGTCCACCTCTTCTCGGCGTACGCCCATGGCCCCTCCGTGAGCGTAGGCGGCGTACGGGCTCCAGGCACGGGTCCCCAGCCCCAATCGCGGGCCCAAGTCGCGCGGATTGAATGCCTGTTGGGGTGTTCGGGCGGCCGGACGGCGGGCGGTACGCATGAGCCGCTCCCGCGCGGGCTTTCCCGACGGGCGGGATCTTGGGCCCTCGCTGAGCCCAGGGGCCCAAGACCCGGCTCCGTAAGGGAGTTAGCGTCGGACTCGTAGATCACGAGACAGCGATCCGGCGCTCCCCCCACTGTGCCGGGCTGCACGCCGACGGGAACCTGCCGTGAAATTACTGGAAAGTGTGCGCAGTCTGGTCTTCCTGGGGAGCCTTCCGCAGGCCAGGGCCTTCGCCGCCGGCTGCGCGGAACGCACCTCCGTGGTGCTGCTGCGATCCCTGGACCTCGCCGGGCGCGCCGACGACCTGGCGGCGTGTCGGGCCGCCGTTGACCTGCTGTGGAGTCCGCACCCGCGGCCCGCCGCCGTCCCCGGGCTGCTCCGGCACCTGCATGCGCTGCCCGAGCTGCACGGTCCCGGAGCCGTCGCCGGTCTCGACGTGCTGGCGAGGACCGGCGCCCGCGCGCTGTACTCCGCGCTGGTCCTCGCCGCCAGCCCCGAGGACCGCGGCGGGCCGGGAGGAGCGGTGGAACCGTCCTTCTTCGCCCGGGACTTCGCGCGGGAGCTGTACTTTCATGGGGCGAAGCGGCTCCCCGCCGAGGAGGACGGTGCGCAGAACCGTGACGTGTCGCTGATCATGTCCTTGCGTGCGGCGGAACTGCCCTCGGCACTGGTGTCGTTACGGGCGAAGGCGGTGGAGGAGGGGCGCTACCGGCTGACCCTGGCCGTCACCGGGTGCACGTCCCACGCGCCCGGCGCGACGTCCCAGGCGCCCGGCCCGGCGACCCAGCCGTCCGGCGCGGCGGACCGTAGGAGGGGCGGCCTGCGGCGCTCCGCCTGATCCCGCGCCCCGCCTGTCGTCGCGCGGCTTCCCGCGACATGCAAGCGAAACGCGGGACGTGCAGGGTGGAGACACGACGGACGGGACGGACAGGGCGGGCACCCCGATACGGGTGTGCACGGCGGAGAACGGACGGTGGGCGCATGCGAAGTCGGCCCGGACGCACGGCGGGTGCGCTTTCCGCCGTCGCGCTCTGCCTGGTGGCGGGAGCCTGCGCACCGGACGGCGAAGTGGCGGATCGGGCGAGTTCGAGTCCCGGGACCGCGAGTCCGCGTCCGGGGAGTGCGAGCCCGGCGACCGTGGCCCTCGCGCCCGACGCCGGAACCACCCCGCCTGCCGGACCACCCGCTCCCACACCGGCCGAAATGGTGCTGAAGGGCGGCGAGTTGAAGGGGTACGAGATCACGCCCCTGCGGTACGAGGAGGTGCGCGGCACCGAGCAGTCCGAGGACCCCGCCTGCGCCCCGCTGGTCGACCTGGTCAACCTCGCGCCTCAACCAGCCCCTGCGGCAACCGTGTTGCGTACCGCTGTCGATGCTTCCCGTGCCGGGCGGGACGATCAGACCGTGGTGACCGTGCTGTTGGCCGAGTACGCCCGCGACGACGGGGCGGCGTCGCTCATGGACCGGGTGCGGCGGGCCGTCGCCGTCTGCGCGGGCGGCTTCCGTACCCGGGGCGGCGACGGGCCTGCCGCGTACACCACTGTCACCGCGCTCCCCGCCCCGCGCGCCGGCGAGGACACGTTGGCCTTCCGGATGATGTGCGGCAGGGGCGGACAGCCGAGCCCGCTGGTGTTCACCGTCGTACGGAGCGCGGCCGCAGTGGTCGTCTTCGGTGCGGCCAACTACCTGGACGGCATGATTCCCGCCATACCGTCCGAGCTCGTCACCGCGCAGGCCGGGAAACTCCCGCAGGCCGGGAAACTCCCGCAGGCGGGGAAACTCCCGCAGGCGGGGAAACTCCCGCAGGCCGGGAAACTCCCGCACGCCCCGTGAGACCCGAAGCGCTCTCTCCCGTGGGGGAGTTCAGTCGGCTGCAGGCCCCGCCAGGTTCACCGTCACCCGGACCCCCGGCCGGAGTCCCCATTCGGCCATCGCCCCGGCCTCCGACTCCACCGCGTGGCGGGCGCGCAGCCGGGGGAGGCCGAGTCGGCCCGGCCTCATCGTGCGGACGGCGACGACGTTCGACTTCCGGTCCAGATAAGCCACGTCGATGGCGAACCGCATGCGGAAGGTATGGACGCTCGAACAGGGCGTGAGCAGCAGCGCTCCCTCGATCCCGTCCTGCCCGAGCAGCCCCCGGGTACGCGCCCGGTACGAAGCGGCCACCCGCAGCGGGACCACCCGCGCCTCGCCGCCCGTACCCACGGTCAGTGTTCCGTCGCCATCACGCCATCTGCCCATGGGCACCGACCGTAGCGCCCGCCGGAACGGCCCGTGCCCTGTCGGACAAAAGATCAAGCAGTCCCGCCAGTGGGCCCTCAGGCCCAAGACCGGTGCGGGGGAGTGCGATTAGGGTCGGGCCGTGGACGACATCCGGATCGCCGTCGTGACCTTCGCAGCCGTCTGGGGCGCTGCCACCGGGCTGCTGCTCCCGCGCGCCGCGTACCGGTTCTCGGTGGAGCCGGAAGAGGAGTGGCGCGACGCCTGCCCCGCGGGACATCCGTTCACCGGCAGTACGCGCAGTACGCGCAGTGCCGCCAGCACCGGCAGCAGCTTCGCCCGTGGCTGGCTGGGCCCTGCCCGCTGCCCGCACTGCGTACCGGGCACGACAGACACGCCGGGCGCCACCGGCACCACGGGCGCGACAGGCACCACCCCCGGCACCACGGGCGCGACGGGCACCCCCACCCCAGCAATCACCCTCACCCCGTACGCGCCCCAGCTCGCCCTCCCCGTGGTGACCGCACTGGTCTGCGCCCTGCTGGCCGCCGCGACGGGGGCGCGTCCCGAGCTCGCCGTCTGGCTGCTGCTCGCCCCCGTCGCCGTACTCCTCGCCGCCGTCGACCACCGGGTCCACCGGCTCCCCGATCAGCTGACCCTGCCGCTGGCCGGAGCCGCCGTCGTCCTCCTGGGCGCGGCGGCCCTGCTGCCGGAGCACGTCGGCTCCTGGACCGGGGCGCTGCTCGGCGGGGCCGCACTGGGCTGCTTCTACCTGGTCCTCTACCTGATCAACCCGAACGGGATGGGCTTCGGCGACGTGAAGCTCGCCCTCTCCCTCGGCGTGGTGCTCGGCTGGTACGGCTGGCCCGTGCTGGTGGCGGGCGGGTTCGCCGGGTTCCTCTTCGGCGCCGGGTACGGCCTCGGGCTGCTGGTGCTGCGGCGCGCGAACCGTCGTACGGGCATCCCGTTCGGCCCCTTCATGATCGCGGGCGCGCTGACCGGCGTCGTCCTGGGCGCCCTGTGACGCCCGGCGACGGGCAGGCCGGGGCGACGGTACCGTCGGCTCCCGGAACCGACGGCCGAACCCCACGACGCAGGCGCTCAAAACCGTTCGCGGTCGCGGCGCCGTCCTGCGACCCTGCGGACATGTCAGAGCAACCCGAGAACCCCGCTGTCTCCCCGCCTCTCACCGGGACGTCCGCCGAACGCTTCGCCGCACTGGTGGCCGAGGCCGAGGCGGCGCCGATGGACGGCTGGGACTTCTCCTGGCTGGACGGGCGGGCGACCGAGCAGCGGCCCTCCTGGGGGTACGCCCGCGCCATGGCCGACCGGCTCGGCCGGGCCACCGCCGCGCTCGACATCCAGACCGGCGGAGGCGAGGTACTGGCCTCGGCCCCCGTACTCCCGCCGCTCATGGTGGCCACCGAGTCCTGGCCGCCGAACGTGGCCCGCGCCACCGGCCTGCTCCACCCGCGTGGGGCGGTGGTGGTCGTGGACTCCGACGAGCCGCCGCTGCCGTTCGGGGACGGCGCCTTCGACCTGGTGACCAGCAGGCACCCGGTCACCACCTGGTGGCAGGAGATCGCCCGGGTCCTGGCCCCCGGGGGAACGCACTTCTCCCAGCAGGTCGGGCCGGCGAGCGTCTTCGAGCTCGTCGAGTACTTCCTCGGCCCGCTGCCGCCCTCGGCGTACGCCGCCCGCGACCCCGAGCGGGCCCGCGCCGAGGCCGAGGCGGCGGGGCTCGTGGTGACCGACCTGCGGGCGGAGTCGCTGGACACCGCGTTCTTCGACATCGGGGCCGTCGTCTACTTCCTCCGCAAGGTCATCTGGATGGTGCCGGGCTTCACGGTCGACGCCTATCGGCCACAACTGGAGTCGCTGCACCGGCGGATCGAGACCGAGGGCGCGTTCACCGCCCACACCACGCGTTTCCTGATCGAGGCGCACAGGCCGACCGGCGCCCCGTAGAACGGCTTTCGGTGAGGAAATCATTAACCTCCCTCCCCTTGTGCCGTCTTGTACCGCAGAGTGCGATCCTGGACGAGTTGTACGGAGAGAGGGAGCGTGTCGTGGGGAGCGAGCAGTCCGGGGGGACGGCCGGCCGGCACCGCTCGGGCAGGTCCGACTGGCTCCGGGGCGCCCGGATCATCGGCGTCCACGGTGTCTTCTACCGCCCGGACGGCCGGGCCGGCGGCGCCGAAGCGGTCGAGTTCGTCCTCGCGGACGACCGGTCCGTCCTGATGACCTGTGCCACCGACTGGACGCTGCGGGTGACCGCCGGCACCTGGCCGCACCTGCCCGAATGGTGTGTGCCCGCGGGGCTGTGGCTGCACGGCCCGCTGAACAGCGTGCCGCCCGCGCCGTACGGGGGAGGCTGGACGGTCACCGGAGCGCGGGAGAGCAGGGACGAGAACGACGAGGTGCGCGAGGCCGTCATCCACTGTGAGAACGGCGACTTCGTGGTCGCCGCCGGGGACGCGCTCGTCATCCGCTTCCACCCGGCCTGATGCCAGCCCTGAAACCGTCCCAGAAACCGGCCCTGAAACCGGCCTGGCCCGGCCTTGACCCCGGTCCCGGCCCCGGCCCTGCCGCGTCCCTGCCCCGGCCCGACACGCCCTCGAACCCGCACCCGTCCCAGGCGTCCCACACGCCCCGGAATGCCGGATTCCCTGCCCGGAACGGAGTCCGGCGAATCCGGAGAGTAGTTGTGGAGTGGCGCGGCAGGCGAGAACGCTCACGAAGGGTTAGGGTGGGACTCCCCCCCTCGGGCCGGGGGGGGGGGGCGGCGGCCCCCCCCCCCCCCCCACCCCCCACCCGCGCAGAGAGAGGGGGCGACGACG